>URRU01000013.1 GCA_900550335.1 uncultured Clostridium sp.
AGGAATAGTTGAACTTTTAAAGGGTGAAAATGCGACAAAAGGTGTAAAAGTAGAAGAAACTGAAGATAATGCTGTTGAAATAGAACTTTTCGTAATAATGCAGTATGGAATAAATATATCTACAGTTGCTAACAATATAATAGATAAGATAAAATACACAGTCGAAAAATTAATCGGAGTTAAAGTAACTAAAATAGATATAAATGTACAGGGTATAAGAGTAAAATAGGAGGAAAAAAATGACCGAATATATAAAAGCCAAGGCATTCAGAGAAATGTTTGTTTCGGGTGCTAATAATCTTCAGAATAGTAAAGATTTAGTAGATAAATTAAATGTATTCCCAGTTCCAGATGGTGATACTGGTACAAATATGTCACTTACTATATCTTATGCAATGAAGGAATTAGAAAAAGTAGGAGAAGATGATATAACTAAGATAGCAAAGGCGTTATCAAAAGGATCTTTAATGGGTGCTAGAGGTAACTCAGGGGTTATATTATCACAGATAATCAGAGGTATAGGAAAATCTGTAGAAGGTAAAGACAAACTTTCAACTACAGATTTAGCAAAAGCTTTAAAAGGTGGTTCTGATACCGCTTACAAAGCTGTTATCAAACCAGTAGAAGGTACTATACTAACAGTTATAAGAGAAACTGCTGAATATGCGGTTAAATTAGCAAAAAGAGAAAATGACATTGAAAAATTCTTAGGAAAAGTAGTTAGAGAAGCTAATGTATCATTAGAAAATACTCCTAACTTACTTAAAAACCTTAAAGATGCAGGAGTTGTAGACTCAGGTGGTAAAGGTTTAACACTTATATTAGAAGGGTTCTATCTTGCAATAGTTGGAAAATCAGTAGTTCCAACAACAGTAGAAAAAGCAGAACTTAAAAATGTATCTCTATCATCATCAGATAATACATCTACAGAAGATATAAAATTCGGATACTGTACTGAATTTATACTAGAATCAGATAAAATAGATGATGCTGGAATAAGAGATATAATGCTAGGATATGGAGACAGTTTAGCAGTAGTTGGAGATGAAGGTGTTATAAAAGTACACGTTCACACTAACGAACCAGGTAACGTACTTCAGGAAGCATTAAAATACGGACAGTTACTAACAATAAAAATAGAAAATATGAGAATGCAGCACGAAAACATACTTGAAGGTGTTTCAGAAAATGCTGAATATGAAGAACCAGTAGAAGAAAAAGAATTTGCATTTATATCAACTTCTATGGGAGAAGGATTAGCTAGCATATTTAAAGATTTTGGTGTTGACCATGTAATCGAAGGTGGGCAGACTATGAACCCAAGTACTGAAGATTTCATGAAAGCAATAGACAAAATCCACGCTAAAAATATATTCATATTACCAAACAATAGCAATATAATAATGGCAGCTAATCAGGCTAAAGAACTTAGCGATAAAAACATAATAGTAATACCAACTAAAAATATTCCACAGGCAGTTAGTGCACTTGTTGGATTCAATCCAGAAGCTACAGCTGAAGAAAATGAAGCTAATATGGTAGAAGCATTAAGCTATGTAAAATCAGGACAGGTTACTTTTGCAGTTAGAGATACTGTAATGAATGGAATAGAAATAAGAGAAGGTAATATAATAGGTATTGCTGAAAAAGAACTGATTGCAGCTGGTGATGAAGTTGATGAAGTAGCAAAAAAACTAGTAGAAAAATTAGTTGATGAAGATTCAGCTATAATAACATTATTCTATGGTGAAGATGTTACAGAAGAACAGGCTGAGGAGTTAAGAGGAGAATTAGAAGAAAAATTCGAGGACATAGATGTAGAGCTTTACTACGGTGGACAGCCTCTTTACTACTACCTAATATCAGTTGAATAAAAATAAGTAAATCAATCCTGTATGACTGAGATATATGTTGTACAGGATTTTTTTGATTTATTTTTGTTCTATCAGAATAAAATTTAGGCAGGTGATAAATTTGTTCGGTGTAATAAACGAAAGCATACAGTATGTTAAAGGAATTGGCCCTAAAAAAGCAGAAAAGCTGAATAGACTAGGAATTTATACAATAAAAGACCTTCTTTATTATTTTCCGAGACAGTTTGAGGATAGAAGTATAATTAAAAAAATTGCTCAGCTTGAGGATGAAGAAAAAGTTACAGTTAAAGCACTTATAACTAATATAGAGAGTTACACACCTAAAAAGGGAATGACTATAACTAGAATAGATGTAAAAGACGATACTGGATTTGCAAAGCTTACATTTTTCAATAGAGAGTATATAAAAAATACATTTAGAGTAGGAGATAGTATACTTGCTTTTGGTAAGGTAAAGAAAAATGGTAGATTTGTAGAGCTTAATTCGTGTGAACTTGAGTATTTATCTTCATCTCCTAAAAATATAGGAAAATTGATGCCAGTATATCCCCTTAGTTATGGAATTACAAATAAGGATATTATGAATACTATAAGAATGGTATTTGAAAATAAAGATATAAGAATACCAGAGTATATGCCAGAGCATTTGATGAAGAAGTACAGACTTTGTGGAATTGAGTATGCTATAAAGAATATACATTTCCCAAAAGATAAGGAATCTTTAAAGGTTGCATTGTATAGATTGATTTTTGAAGAGTTATTGGTACTTCAGCTAGGTCTTTTTATGTATAAAGGTGGAGGTAGTGGTAAAAAGGGAATAGTTTTTAAAAGGGATTCAAGATTAGACGATGTTTTAGAGTCATTACCTTTTAAATTGACAAAAGCTCAGAATAGAGCATTAAATGAGATAATAGATGATATGTGTTCAGAAAAAGTGATGAATAGGTTAGTACAAGGGGATGTCGGAAGTGGTAAGACAGTGGTTGCACTTCTTGCCCTTGCAGAATGTGTATTTAATGGTTATCAAGGTGCTCTTATGGCTCCAACAGAGATATTGGCACAACAACATTATGAATCTTTTACTGAAACATTTGAAGATATTGGAATAAATGTAGAGCTTCTAACAGGAAGTGTTACTAAAAAGCAAAAGGAAGGTATACTTCAAAGGGTTAAAGATGGAGAGGTTGATATATTAATAGGGACTCATGCACTTATAGAGGATAATGTAGAGTTTGAAAATATTGGACTTGTGATAACAGATGAGCAGCACAGATTTGGTGTTAGACAGAGAGGAAAATTGTCTTCTAAGGGAGTTAGTCCAGATATACTTGTTATGACAGCAACGCCGATTCCAAGAACTCTTGCACTTATACTTTATGGAGATTTGGATATTTCAATAATTGATGAGCTTCCTCCAGGTAGACAGCCTATAGAAACAATAGCTGTTGAAAAGAAAAAAAGAGATAAAGTATACAACTCTCTTGTAAGAAGAGAAGTGGATAAAGGTAGACAGGTATATATAGTATGTCCTCTTGTTGAAGAAAGTGAAACTTTAGATATAACTTCTGCAACAGAGACAGCAGAAGAGATAAAAAGGGACTTTTTCCCAGATTTAAGAGTAGGACTTCTTCATGGAAAAATGAAACCTTCTGAAAAAGATGCTATTATGACAGCATTCAAAAATCACGAATTGGATATACTTGTTTCTACAACAGTAATTGAAGTAGGGGTAAATGTTCCAAACTCGACGCTTATGATTATAGAAAATGCAGAAAGATTTGGACTTGCACAGCTACATCAGCTTAGAGGGCGTGTAGGAAGAGGAAAGCATCAGTCTTATTGTGTTTTAATATATGGCTCAAACAGTGAAGTTTGCAGAAAAAGAATGGATATAATGGAAGAAACAAACGACGGATTTAAAATTTCTGAAAAAGATTTAGAAATTAGAGGGCCAGGAGAATTCTTTGGAACAATGCAACATGGTGTTCCAGAACTTAAGATAGCAAATCTTTTTAAACACATGAAGATATTAAAAACTGTGCAACAAGAAGCTAGAATTATAATAGGAGATGACCCTACTTTAGATTTTAAAGAATATAGAGGTCTAAAAAGGGAAATAGAGTCTAAATTTAAGGATAAAATAGAAGAAGATATAACAATGAATTAATTAATATAATACAATAATACTTACTATATGATATAATGAAAGATATATGATAGTTGAATTGAAAGGAGAAAAACGTGAGAGTTATTTCAGGAAAAGCAAGAGGGTTAAAACTTAATCCACCTAAGGATCAAAGTGTAAGACCTACAACAGATAGAGTAAAAGAATCACTTTTTAATATAATAAATTCATACGTAATGGATGCAAATGTGTTAGACCTTTTTGCAGGTTCTGGTTCTCTGGGGATAGAATGTCTATCTAGAGGAGCTAATCATTGCGTTTTTTCGGATTTAAGTAAAGAAAGTATAAAGATAATTCAGTCTAATATAAAAAAGGCTAGAGTAGAGCGGGACAGTACAGTTATAAATAAGGACTACAAAAATGTTATATCGGATATGGGGATTAAAAATAAAGAATTCGATATAATAATGCTAGACCCACCTTATTATGAAGGACTTTTTGTAGACTGTATAGAAAGAATAGATAATAATAATATACTTTCTGAAGATGGGGTGATTGTGGTAGAACATGATAAAAAAGATGAACTACCAGATGAAATAGGAAACATAGTCAAAACAAAAGAAAAAAAATATGGTATAACAGTGCTTAGTTTTTATAAACTAGCTGTGGAGGATAGCGATGAATAAGTGTAATGTAAAAAAGGCTATTTTTGCTGGAAGTTTTGATCCAATTACAAATGGTCATTTGGATATTATAAGAAGAGCATCTAAGCTTTTTGGAGAACTTCAGATTGGAATCCTTATAAATCCAAATAAAAAAGCTTTATTTACTTTAGAGGAGAGAGTAAAACTAATAGAAGAGTGTACATCTGACTTAGAAAATGTTAAAGTAATTTCTTTTGATGGTTTACTTGTAAAATACTGTGAAAAAAATGGAATAGATGCATTAGTTAGAGGAATAAGAAGTGCAGCAGATGTAGATTATGAATTACAGATGGCTCACATGAATAGAGAACTTGATTCTTCTATAGAGACTATATTCCTTCCAAGTAATACTAAATTCTCATTTATAAGTTCATCTCTTATTAAAGAGGTACTATCTTTTGGGGCAGATATACAGAATTTAGTTCCAGAGCAGGTATTGAGAGAATTAAAAATTAAGATGGAGAGAAAGGAGATATAACATGCATATAGAAGATTCATACATATTAGACCTTATAAAAGAATTGGAGTTTCTTATACAGGAGGCTTCTTCGGTGCCATTTAATTCACATAAATGCAGCATAGAAAGACAGGATGCACTAGATATAATAAGCGATATAAAAAGAGCACTTCCTAAAGAATTAGAACAGGCTAAAAATGTTGCCGATGAAAGTAAAGATATAATGAATAGAGCTATAGCAGAAGCTCAGGAAATTTTAGACGATGCAGAAAAGAAAGCGAACGAAATAATAAATGATGCTAATTTAGAAGCAGAAGATTTAAGACAGGACACAGAAGATGCTGTAAACGATTATATAAATAGCAGTAAGCCTGTAATAGAAGCAGAGGAAAAAGCTCAGAAAATAATAAGCAATGCAAAGGCTGTTTCTGAAGAGATAAAAATTGGTACAGCAGAGTATGCAGACGAACTTTTAGCTGAGGTTGAAGCCCATGTAGCGACAATTTTGGACGAAATTAGAAAAAATCGCGAAGAATTTAAGTAAAAATCAAAAAAATATTTGCCATTAACCTAATTTTTTTATATACTAGTTAAGGATTGTTTATTAAGAGAGATAAAATTTTATAAATAAATTTGTTAAAACCAATTAATTTATATAAAGAAAGGTGATACCAATATGGAGAGAAAAGTAGGAACAATTTCTAGAGGAGTAAGAGCTCCAATCATAAGAGAAGGAGACGATCTAGCAACAATAGTAGTAGATTCTGTATTAGATGCAGCTAAAAGCGAAAATTATGAAATGAGAGATAAAGACGTAGTAGCTGTTACAGAAGCAGTTTTAGCTAGAGCACAGGGTAACTATGCAAAAATAGATGACATAGCTGAAGATGTAAAAGCTCAGTTAGGTGGAGAAACAATAGGTGTTATATTCCCTATATTAAGTAGAAATAGATTCGCTATATGTTTAAAAGGTATAGCTAGAGGAGCTAAAAAAGTAGTTCTTATGCTAAGCTACCCATCTGATGAAGTTGGAAATCATTTAGTTGATATAGAACTTCTTGATGAAAAAGGTGTAAACCCATACTCAGATGTACTTACTCTTGAAAAATATAGAGAATTATTTGGAGAAAATAAACACACATTCACAGGTGTAGACTACGTTGAATACTATTCTTCTTTAATAAAAGAAGCTGGTGCAGAAGTAGAAGTTATATTCGCTAACAACCCAAAAGTTATATTAGACTACACTAAAAATGTTTTAACTTGTGATATACACACAAGAAAAAGAACTAAGAGAATATTAAAAGAAGCAGGAGCTGAAGTTGTAATAGGTCTTGATGACATATTAACTAAATCAGTAAACGGAAGTGGATTCAATGAAAACTACGGATTACTAGGAACAAACAAATCAACTGAAGAAACTGTAAAATTATTCCCAAGAGATTGTAAAGATTTCGTTGAAGAAGTTCAGAAACAGTTCAAAGAAAGAACAGGTAAAAACGTAGAAGTTATGGTATACGGAGATGGAGCTTTCAAAGATCCAGTAGGAAAAATATGGGAACTTGCTGACCCAGTAGTTTCTCCAGCTTATACTTCAGGTTTAGAAGGAACTCCAAACGAAGTTAAATTAAAATACTTAGCAGATAATGATTTCGCTGATTTAAAAGGTGATGAATTAAAAGACGCTATATCTGAATACATAAAAAATAAAGATAACGATCTAGTAGGAGAAATGGTATCTCAGGGTACTACTCCAAGAAGATTAACTGACCTTATAGGTTCATTATGTGACCTTACTTCAGGAAGTGGAGATAAAGGTACTCCAATAGTACATATACAGGGATACTTCGATAACTTCACAAACTAATTAAATAATTTTGATTATAACCTCCAGTTTAATGCTGGAGGTTTTTTAATGTGTATAGTTTGTGAAAAATTAAGAGAATGAAGAAAAAAATAAAATTTTTATGTTATAATATTATAAGATTTTATAAAAAAGATTTACTGGAGGTAGAAATATGAAGAAGAAGTTATTAGCTCTTATACTCGCTTCTACAGTTGTATTTTCATCTGTTTTAATGACAGGATGCAAAAAAACTGATGAAGAAGAGGCAAAAGACCCAAATATACAGGTAGAGGTTGATGTTGCAAAACCTAATATAGAAGAATTTAAAAGCATAGAAATTGAACAGTTAGGTAGAAACATAAACAGAGATGAGTTTAAAGTTGTAAATATATCAGTATACACTAACTATAGTGATAAATATTCTGATATGAAAATGACAATACCTACATTTAAAGGAAAATGTGGCTCTGTAGACTCTATACAGAGATATGTATCAGGAAACGCTACATCTAGTGAAAATGATATAGATAGAGTATACAGATATGACGAGGACTTTATATTATACACAAAAGGTCTTGATAACAACGGTATAAAAAAATTATTAAATCAGCACAAACTTGTATTTGAGTATAAAAATGGGGAAGAAACTGAAAAACAGACTATATCTTTAGGTAACGAAGCTAATTTTATAAAATAATTTAAATGAGAGGGAGATTCGCTATGAAGCAGATGTTAAAGGAATTTAAGGAATTTATTAGCCGTGGAAATGTAATGGATATGGCAGTAGGTATCATTATAGGTGGTGCGTTTACAGGTATTGTAAATTCTTTTGTAAATGACATTATAAACCCTATAATAGGTATTTTTGGAGGAATGAACTTTAGCGACTTAAAATGGAACATAGTTGGAGATGTTACTTTAAACTATGGAAGCTTCATAACAGCAGTTATCAATTTCTTGATAATGGCTGCAGTACTATTTGTTATAATTAAGTTTATGAATAAATTTTCTGCTAAGCTAGTTATCAAGAAAACAGATGAAGAAGAACAGGCAGCACCTACTACAAAAGTATGTCCGTTCTGTAAAACAGAAATAGCAATAGATGCGACAAGATGTCCACATTGTACATCAAATTTATAAAGTAGAAGGACAAGAGATATAAAGGCTCTCGCTCCAGGCTTCAGCGCCCCACACTGTTAGAGTAACACATTTAGCAGTTGTGGGGCGCTTGCAGTATTGTCGCATACGAGCCTTTATATCTCTTGTCCTAAGTTTGTAAATTTGATGATACGGTAAAAAATATATTGTAATAAAGTTTATCTTACGTATATCGGTTTTATAAAGTAGTCCATGGATCCTTTTAAAAGGGATCTATTTTTTTTGTAGTAAATTGTGTTGTATAAGTCTGTGCATTTTATGTCGTTTTCTATTAGGAATTTAAATTTTTCATCGTCCATGAAGTGTTCTATTTCTGAGAATTTGTTTATTATTTTTATTTCAGATGATTTTTTTATTTCTCTTATGATTTCTCTACCTTTTGAGTTAAATGCTAAGATTCTTACATAAGGTATAGTGTCTATTTTTTTTGCAAATTCCATATCTTCTTTTGTAACGCCTAAAAGTATGTTGTTTAGGCATCTTTTTATTCTTGTCATGGTATATCTTTTAGATTTTATTAGATTCAATAAATCATCATAATCTTTTGCTACAAGTGCAGATTTGAATATTTTATTTTCTATTCCCTCAGAAATGTCAAAATACGATTCTAAATTCTTTTTATCTCTAATTATAGTTGATATAAGTGTTTCAAAAAAGTACTCAGGATACATCGGGAAGAATCCTTTTTCTATATTTAAGGTAACCATATTTAAAGTGGATTCAGGTATTGAATTAGTTATATCATCGCAATTTTTTATGCTTTTAACTAGGTTATTTATATATTCTAAATTATTTATCTCTAAACTAGAGGAATCTTCATTAGATATTATTTCATGTAGTTTTCTTACAGCGGTTGCAGAATTTATGTTTCCAGATATTTCCTCAGAATTGTATTCAGACCGAATTCTTCCTATTGTAAAGGGCTTTATATTGCTTTTTAATGATATTAGTTGCTTTATGTACTCAATTCCTAAAATATTGTTTGAAGAGCTTAAAATACTATTAAGTCTTTCCTCAGATAAATCCATATCTTTAAAATTATTTTCAATTATAAAATCTTGAAAATTTATACAATCAACTTGAGAATTTATACAATCAACTTGGGGCTTTATATATTCAAATTTAGAATTTATGTAGTCAAATAAAGCTTTATTTCTAGCAGTTGGAAATAACATACCCTCGCTTAGATACAATGATAGCTTTTCTTTAAACTCTTTAGGCTCTGAGCAGAGAATAGAGGCTATAAGATACAGTGCATCTATATTTCCTTCTTCACTTCCAAAGCAAATTGAATCCACACACCCCAAAGAATTTAAAAGAGAAACAGAGCCTTTAGCAAAAAGTTCTGCACTTTGTGATGCATATATTGAGGGTAGCTCTACAACTAAATCCACTCCTGATTCAACTGCGGCCTTTGCCCTAGAAAATTTATCAAATAAAGCAGGTTCTCCTCTTTGAATAAAATTCCCACTCATAACAGCGATTGAAGCATCGGCATTTGTTTTTTCTAAAGAATTTTGTAAATGATATATATGACCGTTATGAAACGGATTGTACTCGACAATTAGACCTGTTACATTCATAAAAATTAAACTCCTTTTCAAAAAATTTCTACTAATAAAAAAAGTATAACTCATGTGAATGAAATAAAAAAGGAAAAAGACTTTAAATTTACGCAAAAAAATGATATATTAGTAATGTTAATTCGGTTTTTATATAAGTAAAAGTTGTAGTATATTTAGATAAATATTGCAACATAAAAAGACAATAAATTTCTGGAGGGATAAATAATGAAAATATTAGTTTTAAACTGCGGTAGTTCATCATTAAAATATCAGTTAATAGATATGGAAAATGAATCAGTTTTATGTAAAGGTTTAGTTGAAAGAATAGGAATAGAAGGTTCTGTTCTTAAACATGAAAAAGAAGGTTTAGCAGACAAATATGTTGTTGAACAGCCAATGAAAGACCACAAAGATGCTATACAGCTTGTATTAGACGCTGTTGCTGACGAAAAAGTTGGAGCAGTTAAAGATATGAAAGAAATAGATGCAGTAGGTCACAGAGTTGTTCATGGTGGAGAAAAATTCGCATCTTCAGCAGTAATAACACCAGAAGTAGAAGAAGCTTTAAAAGAATGTATAGACTTAGCTCCTCTACACAACCCAGCAAACTTAATGGGAATAGATGCTTGTAGAGCAATATTACCAGATGTTCCAATGGTAGGTGTATTCGATACAGCTTTCCATCAGACAATGCCTAAATCATCATTCTTATATGGACTTCCATACGAATTATATACTAAATACGGAGTAAGAAGATACGGATTCCACGGTACTTCTCACAACTACGTATCTAAGAGAGCAGCAGAAATGCTAGGAAAAGACATAAAAGACCTTAAAATAGTAACTTGCCACTTAGGAAACGGTGCTTCTATAGCAGCTGTAGATGGTGGAAAATGTGTAGATACTTCTATGGGATTCACTCCACTTGAAGGTTTAATAATGGGAACTAGATGTGGTGACATAGACCCAGCTATATTACCATTCTTAATGAGAAAAGAAGGATTAGACGCAGATGGTCTTGATAAATTAATGAACAAAGAATCTGGTGTATACGGAATGACTGGTATATCTTCAGACTTCAGAGATATAGAATCAGCAGCTAACGAAGGAAACGAATTAGCTCAGGCTACTTTAGATGCTTATGTTAAAAAAGTTCAGAAATACATAGGATCTTACGCAGCAGAAATGAACGGATTAGATGCAGTTGTATTCACAGCTGGTGTTGGTGAAAACGGAATAGGAATAAGAGCTGAAATAGCTTCTAACATGGAATTCTTAGGAATGAAATTAGATGCAGAAGCTAACAACGTTAGAGGAAAAGAAACTGTAATATCTACAGAAGACTCTAAAGTTAAAATGTTATTAATACCAACTAACGAAGAATTAATGATAGCTAGAGATACTTTAGCATTAGTAAAATAGTTATTATTAGTCGATTGATTAGTAAAAGTGGCTATTTAGGAGCCTAAATACATAAATTTTAAACAAAATTTTACCTATCAAGTAAAAATACTTGACAAACAAATTTATGATTTGTATAATAATTAGGTAAATGCAAAGAGGTGAGCTTTATGATAATTAATGTCGACAAACTACGCGGAAAAGAAATTGATAAAATTGACTTGAATTTTTGCGAAGAAATTGATACTATTAGTTACTGTGATGAAAAATATAAATTGGCTTCACCTATTGAAGTTACGGGAAAAATAACTCGTAACGGTAAAGAACTGTATATAAATTCAGATGTTAAGATGACTGTTGTGGACAGATGTTCAAGATGTCTTGAAGAAGTTGAGCTTCCTTTAGAGTTCAATATACAGGGATTTATAGTGCAGGAGAACAATTATACTGAGGATGAATATGAAGAATTCGATGCATTTATTGTAGGGGACTATGAAAATGTAGACCTTTTAGAAATAATAGCTCAGAATTTAGAGTTTAATATGCCTCATAAAGTTCTTTGTGGTGAAGATTGTAAGGGTCTTTGCCCAGGATGTGGAGCAAACCTTAATAAAGAGGATTGCAGATGCAGCGAAAAGATAAATGACGAGGATAATATTGATCCACGTTTTGCTAAATTAAAAGAATTACTGAAAAATGAATAAAGAGGAGGTGTCCTAAATGGCAGTACCAAAGAGAAAAACTTCTAAATCAAAAAGAGATATGAGAAGAGCAGCTAACTCAAAAATGGTTGCACCAGGTTTCGTAGAATGCCCACAGTGTCATGAACCAAAATTACCACACAGAGTTTGCCCTGATTGTGGATATTACAAAGGTAAAGAAATCGTAGAAAAATAATAAGTTTACAAATAGAAAAAAGCATGTAGAGTAATCTACATGTTTTTTTTATGCATTTTGTTCATTTTTTTGTACTTGGTCTTAATTTGTGGTAATGTATAATTAGGATAATTTTTGTTCAAAATGCTAAGGATATTTTTTTTCTAGGGGTAAATAGAAAAAAAGTGAAAAATTAAGTGTTGAAAAAAATGAGCATATAATATATACTACTATTAGTAGCTGGTCATAAAACTGGCTATAAATTTTGGAGGTAACATGAAAAAGAGAAGTAAAGTTCAGAGACAGAAGGAACTTGTCGATATGTTAAAGACAGATCCGTTCTACACAGACGAAGAACTTGCGGAAGTATTCAGTGTCAGTGTACAGACTATCAGGCTAGACCGTATGAGTCTGAATATTCCAGAACTCAGAGAAAGAGTTAAAAACATAGCTGAATCACAGAGCACAAAGGTAAGAACCTTAGGTATGAAAGAGATAACAGGAGAAATAATAGACATATCTGTAGGTGAGCTTGGAATTTCGATGCTAGAAGTGAATGAGGATATGATTTACTCTAAGACTGGAACTTTAAAAGATGCGTATATATTCTCGCTTGCGGAATCGCTAGCGATGGCGATAATAGATACGTCTAAAGTAATAATGAGAGTTGCAAATATAAAATGCATAAAATTTGTTGAGAAAGGTGATAGACTAATAGCAAAGGCTGAAATTTATAGAAATGTCGACAAAAAGCACTATGTTAAGGTCGTAATCAATAACAAGAAGCAGGAACAGATTTTTAGAGGCAAATTTATATTTGAAGAAATGGAATAGGAGGAATTTAATATGAGAATAGCTTTAGATGGAATGGGTGGAGACAACGCTCCAATATCAAATGTTAAAGGGGCAGTCGATGCCATAAATGAATACAAAAATGTAGAATTAATTGTTACAGGAGATAAAGAAATTCTTGAAAAAGAATTTGCAAAATATGAGTTTGATAAAAATAGACTTGAAATAATACACACAACAGAAGTAGTTGAAAATGAAGACAAACCTGTAAAGGCTATAAGAAGCAAGAAAGATTCTTCAATGGTAGTAGCTTTAAGAATGGTTAAAGAAGGTAAAGCAGAGGCTGTTGTTTCAGCAGGAAACACAGGTGCACTTCTTGCTGGTGGACTTTTCGTAGTAGGAAGAATAAAAGGAATAGACAGACCTTGTCTTTGTCCAGCAATTCCTAATGTAGAAAAAGGAATGACAATAATAGCAGATGGTGGTGCTAATGCCGACTGTAAACCAAGAAACTTAGTTGAATTTGCTGCAATGTCTGATATATACTCTAAAAAAGTTTTAGGAATAGAAAAACCAAGAGTAGCTATAGCAAATGTTGGAGCAGAAGAAGGTAAAGGTAACGACTTAGTTAAAAAATCATACGAAGAATTAAAAGGGCTTGATTTAAACTTTATAGGAAATATAGAAGCCAGAGATGTTATAAATAATAAAACAGACATCATAGTTTGTGATGGATTTACTGGAAATATACTTCTAAAATCCGCTGAAGGTATAGCTCTTTCACTTATGGGATTGATAAAAGAGACTCTTATGTCTAGTATGAAAGGAAAGCTCGGAGCTCTTTTAATAAAAGACGATCTTAGAAAATTAAAAGCCTATATGGATTATTCAGAATACGGTGGAGCACCTCTACTAGGAGTTAAAGGTGGAGTAATAAAAGCTCACGGAAGTTCTGATGCTAAAGCAATAAAAAATGCTATAAGACAGGCTATTAAATTTGCTGAAGGAAATGTTGTTGAAGATATAAAACAGTTTATAGACGAATACAGCAAAAGAGAGAAAGAAGAAGCCAGCGGTGATGAAGAATAAAATCACTATGGGAGAATAGAAAATATGGATATAAAAGCAGGTATTATAGGAGTTGGGAGCTATGTTCCAGAAAATATAGTAACCAACTTCGATTTAGAAAAGATAATGGACACGTCAGATGAATGGATAAAGACGAGAACAGGAATATCTGAAAGAAGAAAGGTTGCTGAAAATGAAGCTACATCAGATATTGCATCAAAAGCTGCACTTAAAGCATTAGAATGTGCAAAAATTGAGCCTAAAGATGTAGATATGATAATTCTTGCAACTATTACTCCTGATAGTCCTCTTCCAGCTACTGCTTGTATTGTTCAGGAAAATATTGGAGCAGTAAATGCCGCTGCATTTGATTTAGCAGCTGCTTGTTCTGGTTTTTTATATGCTATGAATATAGCTAAGCGGTTTGTAGAATCTGGAGCATATAAAAATGTACTGATAATAGGAGCAGAAGCTTTATCTAGTGTTATAAATTACGACGATAGATCTACAGCAGTTCTATTTGGAGATGGAGCAGGTGCTGCTGTTATCTCGGCTGTAGAAGAAGGTGGTATCCTATCTATTACTAATGGTGCGGATGGTTCTGGTAAAGATTATCTTAAAATACCTGCTGGAGGATCCAGAATAAAAGCAGGTGAAGAAAGTGTTAGAAATAAGCTTCATACAGTTCAGATGGCAGGAAATGATGTGTTTAAGTTTGCTGTTAGAAAAATGGCTGATGAATCAGTAAATGCTGTAGAAGCTGCAAATCTAACTCTTGAAGATATAGATTTTCTTATACCACATCAGGCGAACATAAGAATAATAGAGTCGTCGGCAAAAAGATTAAAATTAGAAAAAGATAAGGTATATGTAAATTTAACAAGATACGGAAATATGTCGTCTGCATCTGTTCCTGTTGCTATAGATGAGGCATTTAGAGAAGGAAAGGTTAAAAAAGGCGATAAAGTGGTTCTTGTTGGATTTGGTGGTGGTCTTACTTGGGGCGCTTCTGTTGTAGAGTGGAGTATATATGAGGATTTATGAATAGAATCTGTGAAATACTAAATGTAAAATATCCTATAATCCAGGGAGGTATGGCTTGGGTAGCTGATTCAAATTTAGCTGCTGCTGTATCAAATGCCGGTGGATTTGGGATAATAGGTACTGGTAGTGCTACTGCCGATATAGTTAAAAAAGAAATTGATAATTGTAGAAGATTAACTGATAAGCCTTTTGGAGTAAATGTAATGTTAATGTCTCCAAATGCTGATGAGGTTATAGATTTAATAATAGAAGAAAAACCAGCAGGGATAACAACTGGTGCCGGAAATCCAGCTAAATACATGGATAGATTAAAAGAAGCTGGAATAAAAGTAATTCCTGTTGTTCCTACAGTAGCTTTAGCACAGAGAATGGAAAAATTAGGTGCAGATGCTGTAATAGCTGAGGGAACAGAAGCAGGAGGACACATAGGAGAACTTACAACTATGGTATTAGTTCCTCAGGTTGCAGAAGCTTTAAGCATACCAGTTATAGCAGCTGGTGGTGTAGCAGACGGTAGAGGAATAGCTGCATCATTTGCATTAGGAGCAGAAGGAGTTCAGATTGGGACTAGATTTATATGCTCTGAAGAATGTAACATACATCAAAATTATAAAGATGCAGTTTTAAAAGCTAAGGATAGAGATGCAGTTGTAACAGGTAGACCTACAGGACATCCTGTTAGAACATTAAAAAATAAATTAGCTAAAAAATATTTAAAAATGGAAAAAGAAGGAGCATCTCCTGAAGAATTAGAAAAATTAGGAGCAGGTGCACTTAGATTAGCTGTTGTAGAAGGCGATAAAGATGGTGGATCATTTATGGCAGGACAGAGTGCAGCAATGGTTAGAGAAATCAAACCTTGCAAGGATATAGTAGAAGAAATCTCAAAACAGGCTTTAGATATAATGCCGGGAATATTTTAGGAGGGATTAGATATGAGTAAGACAGCCCTAGTATTTCCTGGACAGGGAGCTCAGTATACTGGAATGGCAAAGGATTTATACGAGAGCTTTGAAGAGGCAAAAACAGTTATAGATGAAGCAAATTCTGTATTAGATTTTGATTTAATAAATATGATGCATGATGAAGAAAGTAAAGATTTACTTTCTAAGACAGAAAACACTCAACCAGCACTTTTAACACATAGTATGGCTATAATGAAAATATTATCTAAATACGATAATTTCAAATACGATGCTTGTTTAGGTTTATCTTTAGGTGAATACAGTGCCTTAACTGCAGCAAATGCAATAGATTTTAAAGATGCTGTAGAGCTTGTTAGAAAAAGAGGACTTATAATGAGCAATGAAGTAGCTGATGGAGAAGGAGCTATGTGTGCTGTAATAGGAGCAAGTAGAGAACTTATAGAAGAGTGTATTCTCAAATTAGAATCAGGTGTAGTTGAGATTGCGAATTATAATTCACCAGCACAGATAGTAATATCTGGAGAAAAGGAAGCTGTTGAAGAAGCAGCTACAATTTTAAAAGAAAATGGAGCTAAAAGAGCAATCATGTTAGATGTTAGCGGTCCATTCCATTCTTCATTATTAAAAGGTGCTGGAGAAAAATTAAAATTAGAGCTAGAAAAAACTGATATGAGAGAGCCTGAGGTTTTAGTTGTATCAAATGTAGATGCAAAAGCTCATAAAGATCCAAATGAAATTAAAGAAATACTTGTAAAACAGGTATATAGCTCAGTACTTTGGGAAGATTCTATATCAAGTCTTATAGATGCAGGTTTTGATAGATTTATAGAAATAGGCCCAGGTAAAACACTTAGAGCATTTATTAAAAAAATAGCATCTAAGAAAAAAGCTGATGTTGATATAGTTAATTTAGATACAGCAGCTGATGTAAATGCATTTATAGAGTCGATTGGAGGTGAAGCCAATGACAACTAATAAATTAAATTTTGAAGGAAAATCGGTGCTTGTTACTGGTGGCTCAAGAGGGATAGGAAGAGCAATAGCTATTGCATTTGCCGAAAATGGAGCAGATGTAGCTATAAACTATACATCTAATGAAGAAGCAGCATTAGAAGTGAGCAAAGAAATAGAAGCATTAGGAAAAACTTGCAAAATAATCAAATGCGATGTTTCAGATTTTGAAAATGCTACAAAAATGGTTGAAGATGTAGTAGCTGAATTTGGAAAAATAGATATTCTTGTAAACAACGCCGGAATAACAAAAGACGGATTGCTTATGAGAATGAAGGAAGAAGATTTTGATAAGGTAATAGATATAAACTTAAAAGGAGTTTTTAATGTAACTAAGGCTGCTACTAAGTTTATGATGAAGAAAAAATATGGAAAAGTAATAAATATGTCTTCTGTTGTAGGTGTTGTAGGAAATGCTGGACAGACAAACTACTGTGCATCTAAAGCTGGGGTGATAGGATTTACAAAGGCTGTTGCTAAAGAATTAGCATCAAGAAATATAAATATAAATGCTATAGCTCCAGGATTTATAGAAACAGATATGACAGATGTACTTTCTGATGATTTAAAAGGAAAAATGCTTGAGCAGATTCCTAAAAAATGTATGGGAAATGTTGAAAATATAGCGGATACGGCGCTATTTTTAGCAAGTGAAATGTCTAGTTATATAACAGGTCAAGTTATAAATGTAGACGGTGGAATGGTTATGTAAATAAAAAAATTAAAAAGGTAAATTTGGAGGAAAAGAAAATGTTCGATAAAATAGTAGAAATAATAGTAGATCAGTTAGGAATAGAAAATGAAGGAATAACAATGGAAACATCTTTAATGAATGACTTAGAAGCAGATTCATTAGATGCTGTTGAAATAATAATGTCTTTAGAAGATGAATTCGATATGGAAATACCTGATACAGCAGCAGAAGAATTTAAATCAATAGGCGATATAGTAAAATACGTTGAAGCAAATAAATAATTTCATAAAATAGTAAATCTTAGAAGATTGAAAATTGGAGGAATTTATGAAAAAAAGAGTTGTCATAACTGGGTTAGGATGTGTAACTCCGGTTGGAACAGGTAAAGAAGATTTCTGGGTAAATATAAAAAGTGGAGTATCTGGTATAGATAAAATAACTAGATTTGACTACACAAACTACCAGACGCAGATTGCTGGTGAGGTTAAAGATTTTACACCAGAAGATTATATAAGCAAAAAAGAATTAAAAAAGATGGATAGATTTACTCAGTTTGCAATGGTAGCTTCTAAGTTAGCTGTTGCAGATTCAGAGCTAGATTTAGACTCTATAGACAGAAATAGAATGGGTACTGTCATAGGTACAGGAATAGGTGGAGTTGAGACAATAGAGGCTCAGCATAAAAATCTTCTTGAAAAAGGAAATAGAAGAGTTAGCCCATTCTTTATACCTATGATGATAGGAAATATGGCTGCAGGACAGGTAGCTATAGAATTTGGTGCAAAAGGTCCAAGTACAAATATATGTACAGCATGTGCATCAGGAACAAATTCTGTAGGAGATGCCTTTAAGATAATTCAAAGAGGGGATGCAGATATTATGATAGCTGGAGGAACTGAGGCTGCAGTAGCTGAATTTGCAGTAGCTGGGTTCTGTAATATGAAGGCTATGTCTACTAATAACGACAATCCTCAGCAGGCATCAAGACCTTTTGACAAAGACAGAGATGGATTTGTTATGGGAGAAGGTTGTGGAATATTAATATTAGAAGAATTAGAAAGTGCTAAAAAGAGAAATGCTAAGATATACGTTGAAATCGTAGGATATGGAATGACTTCAGATGCGTATCATATAACTACTCCAGCAGAAAATGGAGAAGGTGCAGCTAGATCAATGCAGGTAGCTATAAATGATGCAGGTATAGAGCCAAGTCAGATAGACTACATAAATGCTCATGGTACATCTACATACTACAACGACCTATACGAAACAATGGCAATTAAGTCTGTATTTGGAGAATACGCTAAAGACGTTTCAGTATCATCGACAAAATCTATGACAGGACACCTACTTGGTGCATCTGGAGCTATAGAAGCTATAGTATGTGCATTAGCTATAAAAGATAATTTTGTACCACCTACTATAAACTTAGAAAATCCTGGTGAAGGAATGGATTTAGATTACACTCCAAACAAAGGTAAAGAAAGAGTGATAAACTATGCACTAAGCAATTCACTTGGATTTGGTGGACATAATGCTACAATAGTATTAAAAAAATATGAGTAATTAAAAAATTACTCTAAATACAATTAAAAAATAATCGCTATTATAAAAATATTTTTATTGATAGGCAGAAAATACGGGCAAGAGAAATAACTTTTATTTAAGAATTTGAGTCTAGACAAAATAATAGTTATAATCTTGCCTTTTATTTTATCATTGTTGCAATAAGAAGATTTTTATTTAAGATTGAATAAAAGATAAATTATTAATAGAAAAAATCTAATTGTATCTAAAGAGAAAAGTTTAACTTTTGAAATTTTTTAAAGCGTTTGAAAAATATTACGTTATTGCATTGTTTCTTTCAATTTGGTATTATTATATCTATAAGTGCTTTTAAATAATTGCGGAAATAATACCTAATACATGGGAGGTAAATATAAAATGATGGAAAATAATAATTGTGGACAGATAAAAATATCTAATGAAGTTGTTTCTACAATAGCATGGATAGCAGCTTTAGAAGTTGAAGGTGTTGAATCTTCTCAGAGCATAGCAGATAAATTATTAAAAAATAATGGAGTAAAAATACAGCTAGAAGAAGAAGTTGTAACTGTAGACATTATGGTAGTTGTTAAATTTGGTTTTGTTATACCAGATGTAGCGTTTAAAGTACAGGAAAATGTTAAAAACGCTGTTGAAACAATGACAGGGCTAGACGTATCTCAGGTAAACATACATGTTCAGGGTGTAAGTTTCAAAAAAGATAAAGAAGAAGCTAAGAAAAATTAATGGATA
>URRU01000014.1 GCA_900550335.1 uncultured Clostridium sp.
GTTCGAATTATTTATTCGAACTAAATATATCTGCTGTTCAGTTTTCAAAGTTCATTTTCTATCTCACTGCCCTCTCTCTCAAGGACAAGTATTATAATATCACCTTTAATTTATATCGTCAACACTTTTTTAAACTTTTTTTTAATATTTTTTTACTTTTATATTTTTTACGTTCATTAATTTTTAATATACTTTTATATTTCATATCATCATTTATATTTAAAATTAAATTTAATTCTTTGTTCGTATTTTTCAATTTCACGATATAACAATATATAAATTTAATTTATTTAAATTTACATATTTTTTTACATTCTACTCACTAATTTTTGCATTTTACTCGCTAAAATATATATTTCAACCAAAATCTTATCATTTAAATTTGTAATATAAAAGCTATATAAAAATTAAAAAAGGACTATCTAATCATAAAATTAAATAGTCCTTCGTAATTATCATCAAAAAATATTCTACTTTTCTAAAACGATTCTAAAAATAATATATAAATTTAAATCCAAAATATATTATTCAGCAGATTCTTCCTGTTTTTCTATTGGTTTCATAGTAGGGAATAATAATACGTCTCTTATTGATGTTGAATCAGTAAGAAGCATTATAACTCTATCTATACCTATTCCTAGTCCACCTGTTGGAGGAAGACCTACTTCAAGAGCATTTAAGAAATCTTCGTCCATATCACAAGCTTCGTCATCTCCAAGCTCTTTCTTTCTTAACTGGTCCATAAATCTACCTTTCTGGTCGATTGGGTCGTTAAGTTCAGAGAATGCATTAGCAAGCTCCCAACCATTAGCAAATGCTTCAAATCTGTCAGTAAGTCTTGGATCCTCATTATTTCTCTTAGATAATGGAGATATTTCAACTGGATGATGAGTTATAAATGTAGGCTGCACTAATTTATCTTCACCAAATTCTTCAAAGAATTCAGCTATTATTTCCCCTCTTCTCATTCCCGGTTTAACTTCTATACCTTTTTCTTTAGCTATAGCTATAGCTTCTTCATCAGTATTTATTTCATTAAAGTCCACTCCAGAATATTCTTTAACACATTCTATCATAGTCATTCTCTTCCAAGGTGGTTTGAAGTCTATTTCTTTACCCTGGTAAACTACTTTTGTGCTTCCTGTAGCAACTTCTGCCATATGAGCTATAAGATTTTCAGCTATTTCCATCATATCTGTAAAGTCAGCATAAGCCTGGTATAATTCTATAGCTGTGTACTCTGGGTTGTGTTTCATGTCCATACCTTCATTTCTGAACATTCTTCCCATTTCGTAAACTTTATCAAATCCACCAACGATTAATCTTTTTAAGTATAATTCGTTAGCTATTCTTAAATACATTGGTATATGTAAAGTATTGTGGTGAGTTATGAAAGGTCTAGCATTTGCTCCACCAGCTATTGTATTTAATATTGGAGTTTCAACTTCTAAGAATCCTCTTTCATCTAAGTAAGATCTTAAAGCTTTAAGAGCTTTAGTTCTTGTTATGAAAGCATCCTTAACTTCTGGATTAACTATAAGGTCAACATATCTCTGTCTATATCTTAATTCCTGGTCTTTTAATCCGTGGTATTTTTCTGGTAGTATCTGTAAAGATTTAGATAATAAAGTAACTTTATTTGCTTTTACTGATATTTCTCCTCTTTTAGTTATGAATACTTCACCTTCTATACCAACTATATCACCTATATCATAAGTTTTGAATATATCATATTCTTCATCACCTAGTCTATCTTTTCTAACGTAAGACTGTATTCTTCCTTCAGCATCCTGTATATCTATGAATCCTGCTTTACCCTGTATTCTCTTGCTCATCATACGTCCAGCAATTTTAACAGTTTCCCCTTCTAAAGCTTCGAATCCTTCTTTTACCTGTACAGAATAATGTGTTCTATCGTATCTACTTTCTTTGAATGGATCTCTTCCCATTTCCTGTAAATTAGCTAGTTTGTCTCTTCTTACCTGAAGCACTTCACTTAATTCTTCATTAGTCATTTCTACATTTGCTTCAGTATTTTTATTATTGCTCATAGTGCACCTCCATTTATATTTTTTATTGCTTATATTTACTATTTATAAATTTATTATCTGCTTATTGATAGTATTTTGTATTTAGCTACTCCATCTGGAATCTGAATTTCTACTTCATCACCTTCAGATTTTCCTAGTATAGCTTTTCCTATTGGAGATTCATTTGATATTTTACCTGCAAATGGATCTGCTTCTGTTGAACCAACTATAGTATAAGTAACTTCTTCTTCAAAATCATAATCGTAAAGTTTTACTATTGATCCTGCAGTTACTTTACTTAAATCTATAGATTCTTCATCTATTATAGTTGCCTTTCTTATCATGTTTTCTATTTTTAATATTTTTTCTTCTAATTCAGCCTGTTCTTTTTTAGCTTCATCGTACTCAGCATTTTCTGATAAGTCTCCATATGATATAGCTACTTTTAACTTTTCGGCAACATCTTTTCTACCAACTATTTTTAATTCTTCAAGCTCAGCTTCTAGTTTGTCAAAACCTTCCTGAGTTAATAATATTTCTTTATTTGCTTCCATTTTTCTTATTAAACTCCTTCTCGTAAATGTTGTTAAATTTTCTATTTATTTTAAATGGGTATTAAATCGCCATTATTTTACTTTATCCGCTATATTATAGGCTAATATTCGCATTATGTCAAGGATTCAGCTATATAAGCCTCTAATCTACCTACCACTTCATCAGCTGATTCTAGCTTATTTATTTCGTCTCTAAGCCTTGCAGATTTTTTCATTCCCTTTAAGTACCAACCCAAATGTTTTCTCATTTCTCTTACAGCTACATACTCTCCATCTTCTTTAATTGCAAGATTGAAGTGCTTTATTGCAGTTCTTATTTTTTCTTCTGCTGTTGGTTCTGGAAGAATTTCTCCTGTTTTCATATAGTGATTTATTCTATTGAATATCCAAGGATTTCCCTGTGCACCACGACCTATCATTATAGCATCGCATCCTGTTTTTTTTCTTATATTTATAGCATCATCGATTGTAACTATATCTCCATTTCCTATAACAGGAATCTTAACTGCATTTTTTATTTCCTCTATTATGTCCCAATCCGCTGTTCCAGAATAATACTGTGCCCTTGTTCTTCCGTGAATAGTTATAGCCTGAGCACCACTAGCCTCTGCCATTTTTGCAAATTCTACTGCATTTATACTATCATCATCCCAACCTTTTCTAAACTTAACTGTAACAGGTTTTTTAGATTTTTTCGCTGCTGCTTCTATAACTTTTGCTGCAAGCTGTGGAGTCTTCATTAATGCTGATCCATCTCCATTTTTTACAACTTTAGGCGCAGGACACCCCATATTTATATCTAATATCTCATTTGAATGTTCATTTAAAATCTCTGTCGCCCCTGCTATAAATTCTGGCTCAGATCCAAATATCTGAACTGCGACAGGATGTTCTTCTTCCTCTATTTTAAGCATGCCCTTTGTCTTTTCATCATCGTAGCAAAGAGCCTTTGCATTTATCATCTCTGTATATAAAAGGCCACTACCATACTCCTTGCAAATAAGTCTAAATGCTAAGTCGGTAACTCCAGCCATAGGTGCTAAAAACACTTCATTTTCAAGTACTACATCGCCTATTCTCATATTACACTTCCTTTCTATTTAAATCTAAAATTCATAAAGTCAATGGTATTATATTAACACAAAACTCTACTCTTCTTCAATAAGACAGCCCTCAAGTCTACAAAAAAATTAGAGGCACTAAAAGCACCTCTATTTTTAAAAGTTTGATTTTATAATTCGTTATTTTTATTTTTTTCGTATATTATTCTAAGTCCTTCTAAAGTAAGGAATTTATCTATCTCATCTATACTATCTGTTTCCGATGAAATAAGTCCTGCAAGACCTCCAGTAGCAACTACCTTAACATCTTGATTTTTAAGTTCATCTTTCATCATTTCAATTATTTTATCTACAAGTCCTACATATCCATATATAAGTCCTGCCTGCATTGCAGAAACAGTATTTTTAGCTATTACAGTCCCTGGTTTTATAAGTTCTACCCTGGGTAGCTTAGATGCTCTCTGGAATAGCGCCTCACTTGAAATTTTAACTCCTGGAGCTATTGTTCCCCCTAAGTACTCTCCTGTCTCTGATATTG
Source organism: uncultured Clostridium sp. (assembly GCA_900550335.1). Taxonomy (GTDB): domain Bacteria; phylum Bacillota; class Clostridia; order Peptostreptococcales; family Peptostreptococcaceae; genus Peptacetobacter. The sequence goes on from URRU01000014.1 coordinate 4,184, forward strand.
CACAGAATGTAGTAGCAGTTCCAAAATCAACAATTATTAATGGATATCCGTATTTTTCTATAGCTGCAACAGCATTTACTATTCTATCTGCTCCAACCTGTCTTGGATTATCATATTTTATATTAAGACCTGTCTTTATTCCAGGACCTACTACCATAGCTTCTTTATCGCAGTATTTTCTAGCAAAATTTTCTAAAGAATGCATAACATCTGGAACAACAGAAGATATTATAACATCGTCTATATCCTCTATTTTTAAATCGTAATGTCTAAATAAATCTTTTATAAGCATTCCATATTCATCTGAAGTTTTGTATTTATCTGTATGAATTCTCCAATGTTTTTCAAGTTTATCTCCATTGTATAGTCCTAGTACCATGTTTGTATTTCCCACATCAAACACCAATAACATAAATCTTTCCTTCTTTCGTATTCTAATTTATATCAGATTATTTTCTCTTATATATCTCCCTAGCATAGTTATTTTAACAACTTGAAATATATGTGTCAATAATATTGTATACAAAGTGATTAAATATATCCATTTTGACCTCTAACAGATACCTCACCAGATATTATTTCTTCTATTTCTCCATCGTTATGTTTTACTATAAGGTTTCCATCATTGCTTATATCCATGCAGTATACTTTTTCTCTATGATCTTTTTTTATTAGGTATACCTCTTTACCTATAAGAACTGAATATTTTCTACAGATTCCTATTATATCCTCTCTGCTTCCATCTTCAATATATAAATTGTATAACCCTTCAAATTCTTTCATAATTTCCCTTATTATATCAGTTCTTTTAATATCAAATCCTTCTTTTTTTAGAGATGTTGCTTTTTCAGATAATTCCCCGGGAAATAACATAGTATTTACATTTATTCCCATACCTATAACTACACAGCCAACTTTTTCTACCTCAGCGACCATTTCTGTAAGTATTCCACATATCTTTTGCCCGTTCAATACTATATCATTTGGCCATTTTATCTCAGCATCTACACCTAAATTTCTAAACGCATTTAATATAGATGCACCTGCAACTAGTGTTAAAAACGGAGCCTTATACACTGGTATTTCTGGTTTTAACATAAGACTCATCCATATACCTTCTCCTACATTTGACTGCCAGTTTTTTCCGAGTCTGCCCTTTCCAGCAGATTGATACTCAGATATGATAAGAGATCCATCTTTTAGAGATTCAAAATTATCTTTTGCATAATTATTTGTAGAATCTATCTCTTGGAAATATTTTATATTTTGACCTACAAATTTCGTATCTAAATTTGCAGTTATCTGCTCTGGAATTATTACATCTGAATTTACATCTACAATTCTATATCCTTTTTTATTTATCGCTTCTATATCATATCCATTTTCTTTTAGATAATTTATATGCTTCCACACAGCAGCTCTAGAAATTCCAAGTTTTTTAGAAATACTTTCTCCAGATATAAATTCTTCTCCAGAATTAGATAGCATTTCTATTATTCTCTTTCTATTATCTTTAGGCATGCTCATTCTTCCTTTCCACAAACTATATACCAATATCTAAAACTTAGATTATAAAAAAGGGAAGGTATCCACCTTCCCCCTAGTTTATCTTTTTATTTATAAATATTATTCTTCCTCATCAAAAATATTTTTTACTTTTTCTGATTCATTAGAAGATTCTATTTCTGCAGGTGCTTCTGTTTCAGAAGTTTCATCTTTAACTTCTACAAAATCAGCTTCATAGTCTACTACTCCTGCTTCTTTCTTTCTGTTTTCTTCTATTTCGTCTAAGTCTAAATCTAATGGAAGATTTCCATCTATAGCTTTTATAAATTCTTCTGCATCTAATGTTTCGTATACTAATAACGCCTGTGCAACATTTTCTAATTTATCCATATTTTCTGATAGGATTTTCTTAGTCATTTCGTATGCACCAAGTATTATATTTCTTATTTCTACGTCGATTTCATTTGCAACTTCTTCTGAGTATGGTCTAGTGTTTGATATGCTATTTCCTAAGAATACCTCACCTTCACTGTCAAATGTCATAGGTCCTATCTTAGCACTCATACCGTATTTCTTAACCATATCTCTAGCTGTCTGACTAACTCTTTCAAGGTCGTTAGAAGCTCCAGTAGATATATCTTTAAGAACTAACTCTTCAGCAACCCTACCACCAAGCATAACTATTATATTTTCTTCCATATCTCTCTTAGTAGCAAAGTATTTGTCCTCTACAGGTAGCTGCATTGTAAATCCACCTGCCATACCTCTAGGTATTATAGTTACCTGATGTACCGGACTTACATTTTCAAGTAAGTGTGCACAAACTGCATGTCCTGCTTCGTGGTATGCAGTAAGTCTCTTTTCTTTGTCGCTTATTACTCTTGATTTTTTAGCTACACCAACTATAACCTTAGTTATAGATTCTTCTATTGTAGCCATTCTTATTTTCTTTTCACCTTTTCTCGCAGTTAATATAGCTGCTTCATTCATAAGGTTTTCTATATCTGCAGGAGTAAATCCTGGAGTTCTCTTAGCTAATACATCTAATCTAACATCATCTGCTAGAGGTTTCTTTCTTGAATGAACTTTAAATATAGCTTCTCTACCTTTAACATCAGGTGTTCCAACAACAACCTGTCTATCAAATCTGCCTGGTCTTAAAAGTGCAGGGTCTAGTATGTCAGGTCTGTTTGTAGCAGCCATTATTATTATACCCTGATTAATTCCGAAACCATCCATTTCAACTAGTAACTGGTTAAGTGTCTGTTCTCTTTCATCGTGTCCTCCACCTAGACCAGCACCTCTTTTTCTACCAACAGCATCTATTTCGTCTATGAATATTATCGCTGGAGCATTTTTCTTAGCATCTTCAAATAATGATCTAACTCTGGATGCACCTACCCCAACAAACATTTCAACGAAATCAGAACCACTTATACTGAAGAATGGTACTCCAGCTTCTCCGGCTACTGCTTTTGATAAGAATGTTTTACCTGTTCCTGGAGGCCCAACCATAAGGATACCTTTTGGTATTCTAGCTCCAAGCTGAGTATATTTTCTTGGATTCTTTAAGAAGTCTACAACTTCCTGTAAATCCTCTTTTTCTTCTTGAAGACCTGCAACATCCGCAAATGTTACTTTTTCTCCTTCTCCATCTTTGTGTAATTTGGCTTTAGATTTTCCAAAGTTCATAACTTTGCCACCGCCGCCCTGAGACTGATTCATAAAACTGAACCAAAGTATTCCTAAGAATATAAGCATAATAAATGTTGGAAGCATTGATATGAACCAAGGTGTTGTAGGTTCTGGCTCACCATCTATTACTAGCTTATTCTGTTTTGACTGTTCTAAAACTTTATCTGCGAATTGTTCGCTCTTTACTTCTGATGGTATATAAGATTTAAATTTTGTCTTATCTTTTAGTACACCTTCAACAGATGTATCATCCACAAAATATATTGAGGCTATATCCCCTTCATTAAGTTCTTGGTATACTTTTGAAAATGGAATTTCTTTTACTTCTTCTACTTCTTTTCCAGTAAACTGGATAACGCCGACTATTATAGCTAACATTAGAACGTAAAATACCATTCCTTTTAGCATTTTTTTCAAATTAAATTTCCTCCCCTCTTTAAGGTCCTACAGTTTTTTTATGCTTAGTTTAAGTACTTTTTTTGTACTTTCATCTATCTTATAATTCTCACTCATTCTGTACTCACCAGCAAGAATTACTTCTTCCTCGTCAGCCACAATTGGTACCCTATTCCTCATCTCTCTAGGTATTTTAAGGTCTATGAATAAATCTTTTATTTTTTTAGTTCCACCTTTTAATTTAATCTTATCCCCTGGCTGCCTATTCCTTACAGTTATACCCCCTTTTATTTTATCAAAATCAATAGCTTTTATAGATGAATCTTTTTTAAGACTTCTATATTTTTCTATGCTTATAACATCAGCGTCTACTAATACGCCTAGTTCCTTTATTTTTATAAAACCATCTTTTGGTACACTGTAGCTATATTCTATTTCTTCATCTTTTATTTCTTCTAACGTAAATAGTATACTATCTATTTTTCTATATGCAAATACTCCCCTTGGAAGATTTAACATTTTGCCATTTTTTGAAGCATCTATAAGCTGAATAACATCTTCTATATGCTTCTGGTCTACAAAGTTTGTATCTCCAAGTACATCCTTTATAGCATATCTTATTATTCTATTTTGTATAGCTTCATGATATGAGGATAATTTTTCTACATTTATCTCTACTGCTGCTCCATCTTTTAAAGCTACTTCCTCGTATGCCTTAGTTGCCTCAGAGTCTATAAAATCTCCATCACTCTTCATGCTATTGCTAAGCCTAACTATTGATTCTACTACATTGCTATTAAAATGTTCCCGCATATATGGTAGTAGTTCCAGTCTAATTCTATTTCTTGTATAGATACTTTCTAGATTAGTTTGATCTATCTTAGGATTTAAATCATACTGCTCACAATAAGCTTCTATATCTTTTCTTTCTATATCTAGTATAGGTCTAATTATACCATTTTCTCTAGTATATTCTATCCCTCTTAATCCTTGAAGGCCTGTTCCTCTCATAATTCTCATCATAACAGTCTCAGCCTGGTCATTCATATTATGTCCTATTGCTATTTTATTAGCACCAGTTCTTCTTTTTATTTCATAGAACATTTCATATCTTATATTTCTAGCACCTTCTTCCAAAGAAAGTCCATTTTCTTCACAATATTTTGGTACATCTACAGATTTTATAAACACTGGAATTCCAAGAGAATCACAAAGCTCAGATACAAATAATGCATCCTTCTGTGCCTCAATTCCCCTTATCTGATGATTTAGATGTGCTGCATATATTTTTAAATTTCTAGATTCTTTTAATCTATTTAATATATGAAGAAGGCAAACTGAATCCGGCCCTCCTGAAAGTCCAACTATTATTTTATCTCCATACGATATCATATTGTGTTTATCTATAGTATCAACAACTCTATTAAATATCATATTTATTACCTCTTTTTTAGTTTTTATAGTAACTAAAGCTTTTATTTTATTAAACAAATCGCCTAAGTATAATAATACCAAATAAATCTAAGAAAAGGTAGCTTTTTCGCTACCTTATAAAAATTATTCTATTAATTTTTTAATTTAATTATTTTTCAGCTTTTATAACTATCTTATTTCTTCCAGCAAACATATTCTGAATTTCTATCATATAGTCTAAATGAACCTCTAATTTCTTTTCTCCATTTGAAATTTTAAAGTCATTTACTTTAGTATCTATTAAAAATATTCCCTGAGGAGTAGCATATCTGTTAGTATGTTTTTCACCCTTAACAAATGTCATTGTCGAGTTTACACTTCCACTTTTTATAACTTTTATGCAGTCTTTTGATATTTTTATAGTGTTTTTAACCTCCATATCTTCTTCTCTTTGGTTATATTTTATATATATACTATCGTTTTTTTCTATTACTTTTCCATATACTTTTAATTCTATGGTGTCCATATTTCCGTCGACATCATATTGTTTTGTCTTTATTATTATTTTATTACTCACTATATTTCCTCGCTTATAATAAATTTAATATCTCTGTATCTCTACCTTTTCAACTTCTATCTTAGTCTTTAAAAATTCTCTAGCTATAGATGGGAATTTTACATTTATATCAGATACAAAATAGTCACATTCTCCCGGCTCTTCTTTTGTATTTAGAAGATTTTTTTCTATTAGTATATTTTTTAAATCTATTGCCGTTTCTCTAGCTGGATTTACAAGCTTAACCTCCATACCTACTTCTTCACCTATTGTTCTTTTTAACAATGGATAATGAGTACATCCAAGAACTATAGAATCTACACCTTTATCCTCAAGTTCTTTTAGATATTCTTTGGCTGTAAGTCTTGCAACTTCTGTATTTGCCCATCCTTCTTCTACTATAGGGACAAATAAAGAACATGCCTTTCCGTATACTTTTATATTCTTGTCTATTTTTTTAATTTCAGTATTATAAGCCTTTGATTTTATAGTTCCTTCAGTCCCTATAATTCCAACTTTTCTATTTTTTGTAGATGCTGCTGCTGTTCTAGCCCCAGCTTCAATAACTCCTATTATAGGCACATCATACTTTTCCTGTGCTTCAACTAAACTTCTAGCAGTAGCTGTATTACATGCTATTACTATAGCTTTAACATCTTTTGTTAGTAAAAAGTTTATAGCTTGAAAAGTATACTTCATTATCGTTTCCTTAGATCTAGGACCATATGGAACTCTGGCAGTATCACCAAAATATACTAAATCTTCATTGGGTAGTATTTTTTTAATCTCTTTTAATACTGTAAGTCCTCCTAATCCAGAATCAAAAACTCCGATTCCTCTTCTATCCATAATAAATCTCCTTATCGATTAACAACCTTATATTCTATCAGCCTTATCTATCATGTACTGTTCTGCTCTTTCTATATGCTCTTTTGCACATTTAGATGCCTTATTACCATCTCCACTTACTATAGCTTCTATTAAATGCTCGTGTTCTTCTTTTATTCCCCTTATAGCATTGTTGTCAGACATATATCCTGCTCTAAATCTGTATACCTGTTCCCAAAGAGAGTTTATCATCTGAGTAAGTCTTTTATTTCCAGCTGCTTCAAATATACACTGGTGGAACTCTACGTCCTTTTTAAGTATCTCATCAAGATTTCCATTTTCCATAGCTACATTAAGAGATTCTGATATTTTTTTAAGCTCTTCTATTTCTTTTTCGTCCATTCTTTCAGCTGCTAAATTAGCTGCTAGCCCTTCTAATGCAGATCTTACTTCCAGTACGTCTATTATATCTTTAACAGACATATCAGCTACATATGCACCTTTTCTAGGAAGCATTATAACAAAGCCCTCTAGCTCTAACTTTCTTATAGCCTCTCTTACAGGTGTTCTACTAACTCCTAGCTGTTCTGCTAGTTGAACTTCCATAAGTCTTTCTCCAGGTTTTAGACTTCCTTCCACAATAGCCTTTCTTAAACTTTCAAAAACAACATCTCTAAGTGGTTTATAGTTATCTAAATTTAATTTAGTTAAATTTTCCATTTAATTCAATTCCCCTTTCAGCACTTCTAACAAGGTAAACTTGCTTATATTTATCTAGTAATTCTTTCTTAGCTTTTTCAGCCTCATCCTGTGAATCAAACAGTCCGAATACTGTAGGTCCACTTCCGCTCATCATAGTTCCTAAGACATCACTTCTTTTCATAATATTTTCTATATCTTCTATCTCTGGATGCATTAAAGATGTTACAGACTCTAAGACATTACACATATTTTTTGCAAGTTCATCTATTTTATCTTCTTTAAGACATTCTATAAGATATTTATTATCTGGTCTTTTAGATACATTTGAATTATCAAATTTATTGTATACTTCTTTTGTAGATACAAATAGTTCTGGTTTACACACTAATACAAAAACATCGTCATTTAGACCTTTTATATTAGTTAATTTTTCACCTAAATTTTCCGCAAGTACTGCTCCTCCAGATATACAGAATGGAACATCTGCTCCAAGTTCAAATCCAATTTCTTTTAACTCTTCTTCATTAAGTCCTAATTCCCACATATCGTTTAAAGCCACTAAAGTACCTGCTGCATTTGTACTTCCCCCAGCCATACCTGCTGCAACAGGTATTCTTTTATCTATAAAAATATCAGCTCCTTTTTTTACCCCAGTTTTTTCTTTTAGGAGTTGTGCTGCTTTATATACTATATTATTTTCATTAAGTGGTATTTCTTTACTTTTACTTTTAAGTATTATTTTCCCATCGTTTCGCTCTGTTATGTCGAGAATATCGTATAAATCGATAGACTGCATTATCATTTCAACAAGATGGTATCCATTTGGAAGCTTACCAAGTACATCTATAGATAAATTTATTTTAGCTCTACATTTAACCTTCATTTTATTATCCTCCGACATATTTTTGCAAAAAAATTAGTTCATATTATCACATTATTAATTATACTACAAAAAACAGGTAATTGTGTATATAATATACAATTACCTGTTCTCTTAATTTGAATCAAATTCCATTAATTAACTTTTCTCAAAAAAAATTATACAGTATAAGTCGTATTATACTGTAAGATTCTACTCTATTAATTTTTATTATTCTCTAACTTACTTTACGTTCTTCTTCAGATTTTCCTTTTATTACCTGTAGTTTTACACTAGAAGTAAGTAAATCTGAATAACTATAAGAAATTCTAGATGTACCATTAGAACCATCGTCTACTCTTACTATGAATACACTTGGATATGCCTCTTCAAGTACCCCTCTTGTTGTGACAATCTGTTTTCTTCCCTTATTAGCCTTTAGCTGTACTCTTTTACCTATGTGTTTTTCAAGAGTAGATTTTATATTTTCTAAAGTCTGAACTGTTGCCATCATATCACCTTCCCAATTTTTCTATGTTTACATAATACCACAAACACAGTTTTTCGTCAAGCCTAAACTAATTATTTTATATATTTTTTTCAATTTTGTCAATATAATTTTTGATATTATACAGTATTCTATTATATTCTTTTACTTTCGTCTATGAGTTTTTTATTTATAACATATATATATTCGATTTTTTCTATTATACTTAAAATCCTTTTGTATTTTCTCATACTTTCATTTATAATTAATAGTATATATGTTTTCTTATAGATAACTATCTTAAATTTATAGGGTGTTTAAATAGTTATCTGAACAGTTACTATAAAATAAATTTTTTAATTGGTGATTAGGTATGAAAATTGAGAAACTACATTATTTTGAAAGTGTCGCACGTAACAAAAATTTTACAAAGGCAGCTAAAGAATGTCACATCGCTCAGCCCGCAATAAGTCATCATATTCAAAACCTTGAAGAGGAATTGGGTACAGAATTATTTATTAGAAATAGTAGAAATGTATCACTGACTCCTCAAGGAGAAATTTTCTACAAAGAAGTTGTAAAAATTTTAAAAGCTTATGAAGACGCGGTTATGAAAACAAAATTTAGCTCAATGTACTCAAAAGGTAAATTGACTATTGGTATGTACGGTTTTAGCTCTTTAAATATCTTAGATTCAGCGGTATCTGCATTGAAGTCAAAATATCCAAATGTCGATATAATTTTTGACAGATGTCAAGACGCTTATTATGCGGACTATCTATTAAGTGGTAAATACGATGTTATTTTGGCTTATGTCTCATCAACATTAGAACTACCAGATAGTATAGATAGTAAGCTTGTTCGTTCATGCCCACTTGGAATTCTAATTCCAAAAACACATGAGCTAGCCGAAAAAGATACTGTGACAATGAATGATATTGTAAACGCAAAAGAAGACGTATACGTACTAGATACGCATATCAGCTATATGAAAAAACATACTGATATAGCCCATTCTAGAATAAAATCAGAGGATGATATGGAACTTCTTTTAATAACAGGATCTATCAACAAATCCATTATTTTTACTACTAGACATGAAGCTGATGAATTCCACAATGCTTCTATGACTTTTAGAGAGGTTTCTGATAGTGTTATTACTGCAAACCAGGGAATTTATTATTTAAAAAATCATAATAATTGGGTACTTACTCAATTGCTAAACAATCTTTAAGTTAATTACTTTTGAAATAATAAGAAAAACACCTTCTTTATAGAGGGTGTTTTTTCTTTTATCAATTTATTATCTTATCGCTTTATTCAATTATTTTTTATTTATAACCTTTACTTTTATATCATAAGTTCATTTTCTTTTCTTTCTTTGCACATTGTTGTAAGCTTTTCAACAAGACCTGCCTTCATAGTTTCATCTAATATTCTAGCACCTGTTGGACATACTGATATACATCTCATACAAGCCATGCATGCGTCTTTATCCACAGTTTTAGGCTTATCCATAGGTATTGCACCTACTGGACATTTTTTTGCACATAATCCACATTCTACACAGTTTTCATTAGCTTCTGGTTTTAGTGCAGAGCCTTTCCATTCTTTGTATGGAATATTTCCTTTAGGCATTAATTCTGTGTTTATATCTCCATTTTCAAATTTGTCTTTTATTTCTTCTGAGAATTTCTTTAATTCTTCCTCATCTGATTTATCTGGTCTACCTGCTGCTAGATTTCTAGCTATTGAATGCTCTGCTATAGCAGCTACCATAGCTCCAACTACAAATCCATTTTCTTCAAGAACATTTTTTAACTCTAGTAGTGTGTCGTCGTAATCTCTATTTCCATAAACTACAACTGCAACAGCTTTTGCTCCATTTCCTTTTATTTTATTGATTCTATCCACAGCTACAGTTGGTATTCTTCCTCCAAATGAAGGCACTGAAATTATACACATATCCTCAGGTTTTATGTTTACATCTTCATAGTTGAAGTATAAGTCGCTTATATCTAGGTCTTTTGTTTCTTCCCAAGCTGATGAAAGTAGTTTTGTTACTTTTTCTGTTCCACCTGTAGGACTAAAATAGATTGAATATAACATTATAATCATTCCCTTCTACAATATTTTCTTTAATTTTAATTATACTCTTTTATATTTTATATTTTAATAAGCAAATTATATATACATTAAAAAAGAACCTCTAGTAAAACTGAGGGTTTTCTAGACATAAAAAAAACCCGAGATAAAATATCTCGGGATTTCTTGCACAATATAATACGTAAAAACTATCTTTTTGAGAACTGTGGAGCTCTTCTGGCAGCTTTTAAACCGTATTTCTTTCTTTCTTTCATTCTAGCATCTCTAGTTAAGAATCCTTCTTTCTTTAAAGCAGGTCTTAAATCTTCGTCAGCTTTTAATAAAGCTCTAGATATACCGTGTCTTATAGCACCAGCCTGTCCAGTGAATCCTCCACCTTCAACTTTTACTATAACGTCAAATTTATTTTCAGTTTCAGTTAATACTAATGGCTGTTTAACGTCTCTTATTAATGTTTCGTAGTTGAAATATTCTTCTAACGCTCTACCATTTACTGTTATATTTCCTTCACCTGCAACTAATCTAACTCTAGCTACAGAATGTTTTCTTCTTCCTGTTCCTATGTACTGTACATTTGCCATGATAACTCCTCCTTTCACCTAATTAAAATTCTATTACTTCTGGATTCTGAGCTGCATGATCATGTTCAGCACCAGCGAATACTCTTAATCTAGTCATCATTCTGCTTCTTAATTTATTTTTTGGTAACATACCGCTAACTGCGTGAGCTACAACTTCTTCAGGTTTTTTAGCCATCATTTCTCTGTATGATATTTCTTTTAAACCACCTACATAACCTGTGTGGTATCTGTAGTATTTCTGATCTAATTTTTTACCTGTTAAAACTACTTTTGATGCATTTACAACTACTACGAAGTCTCCTCCGTCCACGTGTGGTGTAAATGTTGGTTTATGTTTCCCTCTTAATAATGTTGCAACTTCAGTTGCTAAACGACCTAAAGTTTTTCCTTCAGCGTCAACTAAGTACCAGTTTCTTTTAACGTCTGCTGGTTTAGCTATATAACTTTTCATATCTGTCCCTCCTTAACTTTTTTCCTTTAAAAATATTTTTCCGTTTATGTCAAGTCCGGGGCAAAGTGGACTTATTAACACATTCTTGTATATTATACGACTATAACCGAAAAGTGTCAAGATTAATAAAAAACTTTTTTGAGGAATAATGCGTGTCCTGGAGCCGTATGACCGGCTTTTGACCTATCCTTAGATTTTATTATATCTTCCATGCTTTCAGTTATTCTACCCCTTCCGATATCTATAAGCGTACCAGAAAGAATTCTAACCATGTTGTAAAGGAATCCATTTCCTTCAAACTCAAATACTATTAAATCTCCTTCTTTTTCTATTTTTACGCTTCTTATCGTTCTTACAGTATCTTTCACAGATGAACCGCTGCTCATGAATCCACAGAAGTCATAAGTACCTATAAGCGACTCTGCTTCTTTTTTCATCTTTTCAAAATCCAAATCGTATTTTACTTGATACGATATGTCTTTTAAAATAGGATTGCGGTATCTGTTATTATACACCAAATATCTGTATATTTTACCCTTTGCACTATATCTCGCATGGAAATCGTCATCGACTTCCTCTGCTTCTATTACAGATATGTCTTTGGGTAACTTAGAGTTTAATGCATCTGGTATTCTGTTTACAGGTATTTGAGATTCTATTTTAAAATTAGCCACCTGTCCAAGTGCATGCACTCCTGCATCTGTTCTTCCAGATCCGTTTATTTTTACTTTTTCACCTGTTATTTCTTTTATTGCATATTCAATATTTCCCTGTATTCCCGGAGAATCTGGCTGCTCCTGCCATCCACAATATTTTTCTCCATTGTATTGAACAGTTATTTTTATATTTCTCATTTGATCCTCCAAATAGGCAAAACTTTTATAATAAATATCTTCCCTTATAATACATATCTTGATGCAACTATAAGTCCCATATAGATTATTATAAATACTGTAGCTACATACTCTCTTTTACCTATTACAGTTTCTTTCATTTTTGTTCTATTGTCTCCACCTCTATAGCATCTAGCTTCCATTGCCATAGCAAGCTCGTCAGCTCTTCTAAATGCACTTACAAATAGCGGTACTAAAAGTGGAACAAGACTCTTCGCTCTGTTTATTAGCTTCTTACTTTCAAAATCCGCACCTCTAGACATCTGAGCCTTCATTATTTTATCAGTTTCGTCTAGTAGTGTTGGTATGAATCTTAAAGCTATAGTCATCATCATTGCAAGTTCATGCACTGGTAGACCTATTTTCTTAAATGGATTTAATACCCTCTCTATTCCGTCTGTAAGCGCTATAGGAGATGTTGTAAGCGTTAATAGAGATGTTCCTACTATAAGCATAGCAAGTCTTATAGACATAAATATAGCCTGTCTGATACCTTCTTTAGTTATCGCTAAAAATCCAAATGACCATATTTTTTCACCAGGTATACAGAACATATTCACAATAAATGTGAATAATATTATCCATTTAAGAGGTTTTAAGCCCTTTAGTATAAATTTTACCGGTATCTTTGACATTACAGTAAGTATTAATAAGACAACAAATACTCCTATATACACAGGCATTTTATTTATCATAAATATAGAAATCATAAATAATATCGTAGCTATTAATTTTAGACCTGCGTCTAATTTATGTATAGGAGATGAAGCCGGGTAAAACTGACCGACAGTTATATCTTTTAACATTATTTTCTACCTCCTATCACTCTTAGTATTTCGTCTTTAGCTTCTTCAGGAGTTATTATATCCTGTCTAATATCAAATCCTTTTTCTCTTAATTTTATAGCTAATTCTAGAACTTGAGGAATATCCAGACCTATTTCTTTCAGCCTATGAGCATTGTTGTTGAATACCTCTCTAGGATTTCCCATAAATTCTATTTTTCCTTTGTTCATTACTATAAGTGTTTTTACTAATTTAGCCATATCATCCATACTGTGAGATGATAGTATTACTGTTATATTTCTTTCTCTGTGTAGTTTTTTTATAAGTTCAAATATTTCTTCTCTACCACCTGGATCTAATCCCGCAGTCGGCTCATCAAGTATTAATACCTCTGGATCCATAGCTATTACTCCTGCTATTGCAACCCTTCTCTTCTGCCCACCAGATAATTCAAATGGAGATTTTTCTCTATATTTTTCATAATCTAGTCCAACAGCTTCCATAGAAGCTTTTACTCTTTTAGTTATTTCCTCTTGATCTAATCCCATATTTCCTGGACCAAATGCTATATCTTTTTCTATTGTTTCTTCAAATAACTGATACTCTGGATACTGGAATACTACCCCAACTCTTTTTCTTATTTCAGTTAGATTTATATCCTTCTGAGTTATTTCAAAGTCATTTATGTATATGCTGCCTGATGAAGGCTTTAGAAGTCCATTTAAATGCTGTATAAGTGTAGATTTCCCTGAGCCTGTGTGTCCAATTAGTCCAACAAAGTCATTATCCTCTATATCAAACGTTATATCGTCTAGAGCTCTATTTTCAAATGGCATCCCCTCATCATATATGTATGTTAAATTTCTTACTTTAATAGACATAATTCATTCACCATCTCATCCACTGTTAATATATCTTCTCTTATTTTTAATCCTTCTTTGTTTAGCATGTGAGATATTTCTGTCATACAAGGCACATCAAGACCTATTTTTTTAAGTCTATCTATCTCTTTAAATACTTCTCGTGGAGTCCCTTCTAATACTTTTCTACCCTTTTCCATAACTATAACTCTATCAGCTTCTACAGCCTCTTCCATAAAGTGAGTTATATGTATTGCAGTTATATTTTCTTCTTTGTTTAATTTCTTTATTGTTTTCATTACTTCTTTTCTACCAGATGGATCTAGCATAGCTGTAGCCTCATCGAATATTATACATTCAGGCTTCATAGCTATTATCCCAGCTATTGCAACTCTCTGTTTCTGTCCCCCAGAAAGTAAGTGTGGCTGTCTATCTTTAAATTCGTACATTCCTACGCTTTTTAAAGATTCTTCTACTCTTCTTCTTATTTCTGACGGCTCTATTCCTAAGTTTTCTGGCCCAAAAGCTACATCCTCTTCAACTATTGTAGCAACTATCTGGTTGTCTGGATTCTGAAATACCATTCCTGCAGTCTGTCTTATATCCCACATTTTATCTGCATCTTTTGTATTCATTCCATTTATGATTATATCCCCTTCAGTAGGCTTTAGTATTGCATTCATATTTTTTGAAAGTGTCGATTTCCCAGAACCATTGTGGCCTATTATTACAACAAATTCACCCTTTTTTATATCTAAATTAAAATCATCTATAGCTTTGTACTTGTCGCCCTCTTCATTTTCATAGCAAAAGGAAAGATTTTTTATTTGTATGAGATTTTCCATTATTTACACCCCTTTTTTCCTATACATTTAAATCTTTATTGCCTAAATTCTATAAAACACCAAATTCTATAAAACATTATAATAGTTTATTATATCATACAATTAATACACGATAGTTACAATTATAGAGGATTTTATATACTATATCTATAAGTTT
>URRU01000015.1 GCA_900550335.1 uncultured Clostridium sp.
ATAAATTAAATTTCTAAAAATAACAATATCTAAGCAAAATAAATTCCTTCTATATAATGTAGGTATAAATTCTTTTCTTTTGGTATTTGATTTTTTAATGAAAAAGTCAATATTTTTGAAATTTCTATTGTACAATATCGTACTTATATGTTTTAATAGTCATAAAAGCATTTTATGAAAAGCTTAAAATGCCACTAATTTAGAAAATTAATTCTTTTCATTTCAATTTAAATTACGATTAAAATTTTTAAGAGGGGAGATCTTTTTTTGGAAAATTTACCATTATCATTATATGAGATTATACTTACGACAGTTTATCTCATAAACTTTATTCTTGTTATAGACCTTATATTTAGAGGGAAGAGAAATATCGACAATACTCTTACTTGGATAGTTATACTAGTCCTTGTTCCTCCACTTGGGTTCATATTATATGCGATGTTTGGTAGAAGTATTGCAAAAAACAATATGTTCAGTGTTAAGGAAAAAGAGGATAGAGTTATAAAAAATAAAATACTAGAATCTTATGTAGAAATTGAGTCTAATTTAGACCCATACTTAGATGAAAATAAAGATATTATCTACACACTTGCGAATTCAAACAATGCCCACTTTACAGCGGACAACGATGTAGATATTTATCCAGAATCAAATATGTTCTTCAATTCACTTCTTGAAGAGCTAAAAAAAGCTGAAGAATACATAAATATACAGTTCTATATATTTAAAGATGATAGAATAGGAAAAGAAATAATAGAAATACTTAAAGAGAAGGCTCAGTCTGGTGTAGAAGTTAGACTTCTATACGATGCTGTTGGAGGTAGAAACCTTAGCAAAAAGGCTGTAAAGGAAATGAAGGAAGCTGGCGTTCAGGTTGCTAATTTCTTCCCTTCATTCTTAAATATAATAAACTTCAACATAAACTTTAGAAACCACAGAAAAATCGTTGTTATAGATGGTAAAGTTGGATTTGTTGGAGGATTTAATGTAGGTGACGAATATCTAGGAAGAGATCCTAAATTTGGAGAATGGAGAGATACTCATATCAAGCTTACTGGTAGTTGTGTAATCGACTTAAGTATGAGATTCCTTCTTGACTGGAGATACACTACAAAAGAAAATCTTGATTTAGCAAAATATTTCACTAAAAAAAGAAAAAAATCAACTGGAAATGTCGGAATCCAGATTGTTTCTAGCGGTCCCGATATAACAGAATTAGATGAAATAAAATACGGATATATGAAGATGATTCAGAAAGCTAGAGATTATGTATATATTCAGAGTCCATACTTAATATTAGACAAAACTTTAATGGAAACACTAAAAGTTGCATGTCTATCTGGTGTAGATGTGAGAATCATGATACCTTCAAAACCTGACCATCCATTCGTATACTGGGCATCATACTCTTATGCAGGAGAACTTCTAGACTATGGTGCAAAAATATACACTTACGGAGAAGATGCATTCTTACATGCTAAAACAATAGTTTACGATGATTCAGTTGCATCTATAGGAACTGCAAACATGGATATAAGAAGCTTCGAACTTAACTTTGAAGTAAATGCATTTATCTACTCTGAAGAAAAAGCAAGAGAACAGAGAATGATATTTGAAAGAGATATTGAAAATTCTAGAGAAATAACAAAAGAAATATATGAAAGTAGGTCTACATATATAAAAATCAAAGAATCTATATCTAGATTACTTTCACCAGTTTTATAGGAAAAAAATAATGACTAACCTCGGCTCCAGGCTTCAGCGCCCCACCAATTTATGTAACACATTTATGTGTTGTGGGGCGCTTGCAGAATTGTCGCTTATGGTTAGTCATTTATTTTTTTATAAATACTGGTGAATAGTAATCAAAGCTCACCGCACCGGCTCATCAAAGATTATAAAATAATACAATAAAGTAATACTTTTATCTCTTTTATCTCATGTAACCTATTCACCCTCTTAGTAGCAAGCTGAGGAATTTACTGAAAAAATTATTTATCAGCTCCTTCAGCTACGGTTAATAGTTTTATTGTATAAAGAGGGGGTTATACTGTCTATTTACAGCGACAATGCAACTTGATTGCCTGGAGCGTAAATAGACAGTATCTCCCTCTTTTTCAATATAATCTATCTATCGCTCTGAAGTAGCTGATTTAATTTTTTAGTAAATTCTTCAGCTGCATCATATCCCATACCTCGTTGTCTATAGTTCATAGCAGCAACTTCTAGTATCATAGATGTGTTTCTTCCTGGTTTTACAGGTACAGTCATTTTTTCTATCTGCACACCCATTATATTTTCGTATTCTCTATCTAACCCAAGTCTATCGTAGTACTTGTTTTTATCCCATGATTCAAGATATATTACAAGACCTATTTCATGTCTTGTTTTTACTGCTCTAACACCGTAAAGTGTTTTTACATCCAATATACCTATTCCTCTTATTTCCATAAAATGTCTTAATAGCTCTGGAGCCTGACCTATTAGTTTATTTTCATCTGTCTTTCTTATTTCAACAGCATCATCAGCTACAAGCCTATGACCCTTCTGAACCAATTCAAGGGCAGTTTCTGATTTACCTACACTACTTTCACCCTTGATAAGTACACCTACACCGTATATATCAACTAAAACACCATGCACTGTTTCATATTTAGCCATTCTATTTTCAAGGTAATTTGATAATTTGTTTATCAATCTTGTAGTGTTTCTATTAGATTTTAAAACTATTATATCGTGTTTTTCGGCAATTTTTAAGAAATCCTCTTTTACTTCCATATCCCTAGAGATTATTACCGCCGGAATATCATAAGAGAATAATTTTTCTAATCTTTCTTTTCTAGTTTCATCATCTATTGTCGCAAAATATGCATACTCACTCTTCCCTATTATCTGTATTCTTTCTGATGAGAAATATTCAAAAAATCCAGCATACTGTAACCCTGGTCTATTTAACTCTGGAGTTGTTACGTAGTGATCTCTTCCATCATCTGGAAAATTCACCACTTCTAAATCCAAAGCATTTATAATATCCAATATATTAACTTTGCTCTCCATATTTTCACTCCTTTTTTATCATTATAATTTGATTCTAGTTATAATCCTTGCTCTTTTTCTCTAAAGAAATCATAGACTTTTTCAGCAACTGTAGAGTTCATAGTTTCTGTGTCTTCAAGCTCTTCCAATGTCGCATTTTTTATACCTTCTAAAGTCTTGAATTTTGCAAGTAGAGCTTTTTTCCTCTTTTCTCCAACTCCTGGAATATTGTCTAACTCTGATTTTGTAAGTTTTTTATCCCTAAGACTTCTGTGATACGTTATTGCGTAATTGTGAACTTCTTCCTGAATTCCAGCTACAAATCGGTACAGATTGCTAGTCTTTGACAATTCAATTTCTCTAGTTTCATTTATCAGCCCTTTGGTTCTATGCTTATCATCTTTGTACATTCCCCAAAGAGGTATATCTATTCCATATCTGTCAAATACTTTTCTGACAGCACCAACCTGACCTTTACCACCATCTAGTAAAATTAAATCTGGCAGATTTCCATGCTTTATCCTTCTTTCAAGTATCTCTGCCATAGAATCGTAATCATTTGGCCCAATTACAGTCTTGATTTTATATCTTCTATACTCTTTTTTATCTTTTTTACCATTTGTGTAAACTACCATAGATCCAATTGAGTCGACACCCTGTATATTAGAAATATCAAAAGACTCTATTCTTATAGGTAATTCTTCTAATTCTAGTAAATTTTTCAATTCCTCAAGTGCACCTATACTCTTTTCATACTTTCTCTTGTTCATATCTGAGAATTTTTCTAGATACTCAAGCGCGTTTTTTCTAACCATTTCAACTAGGCTCTTTTTCTCGCCTTTCTGCGGAACTCTTATAACCACTTTCTGACCTTTCTTGGCAGTTAGTATGTCCTCTAAAATTCCCTGGTCTTCTATTTCATCCTCGATAATTATCTCTTTTGGAATGTATTCCTGCTCCATATAGAACTGCTTAGCAAATGAACCAAGGATTGATTCTCTGCTGCTATCCATAACTCCTTCTAATATGAAGTGCTCTCTTCCTACAATTTTACCATTTCTTACAAAGAAAATCTGAACACATGCTTCGTTATTTGCCCTAGCCATAGCGATAATATCTTGATTTAAGTCTAATGTATTTGTGTCTATCTTCTGCTTTTGAACCATTTCTTCTAAACTTTTTATCTTATCTCTGTAAGCTGCAGCTTCTTCAAATCTAAAATCAGCTGCACATTTTTGCATTTTTTCAGTAAGAATTTCTACAAGCTTCTCTTCTTTTCCAGAAAGACACATAACAACTTCGTCTATCATCTGTCTGTACTCTTCCTTTGAAACTTTACCAGTACAAGGGCCCATACATTTCTTTATATGATAGTTTAAACATGGTCTCATCTTATTCTTTATAGCTCTGTCTATATCTATTTTGCACGTTCTTATAGGATATGTATCCCTTATTACCTCAAGAGTGTCGTTTACAGCTGTTATATTTGTGTATGGCCCAAAGTATTTAGCCTTATCCTTAGCTACTTTTCTAACCTTTATCACTCTAGGAAAATCCTCATTTGTAGTAACTTTTATATATGGATATGTCTTATCATCTCTAAGTAGTACATTGTACTTTGGCTTATATCTTTTTATCAGGTTACACTCTAGTATCAGTGCCTCTGTTTCTGAATCGGTTATTATATATTCAAAACTTCTGATATTTTTTACCATTGATTTTACTTTTGATGAATGATTTTTAGACGATTGGAAATACTGTCTAACTCTATTTTTAAGCACAACAGCTTTTCCAACGTATATTACATTATCAAAAGCATCTTTCATTATATAAACTCCAGGTTGTTCTGGAAGTTGTTTTAAATGTTCCTGTATATCAAACAAAATTTTTCCTCCATTAAACTTCAATTTCTATATGCTAATTTTATTTTAACCTATAAATTTTATACCTACTTGTATACAGATTTAAACTATTTAATCTTCTTGTTGCTTCTATATTTATACGCAATCCAATAATCAACCACTCTAGATAAACACTCTACAAGTATCTGTCTATCTAAGTAGTTTTCTTCTATTGAATACTCTACTTCCTCATCTGTATGAACCTCAGCATTTCCAAATGCCCTAATTATATGCATATATGCAGTAATTCTTGGAGATGCAAGCTCAGCTTTTCTCATATACTCAATTCTCTGGAATAAGTTTCTATTTCCAGCCTTATCCCCACCTATATCATATATGATAAACTCAAGCATTTTTCTCGCCAATACGCAAAACTCGAACTGTCTTAGCTCCCTGCTCTCAATTCTTGCTTCAAATTCAATTAAAACATCACTTCTATCTCTTTTCTTGAATTTCCCAGAAGTAACCTGCTCTCTGTAGTATTTCATCTTAGACCACATATCACAAAGAATTTCATCACATTGCTCATCGCTAAACACATTTTCCTGATCTACATCAGTTCTGTTTAGGATTTCATTCATCTTCCGGTCAAATTTCATAACCCTTTCTCTGTCGTTATCAACTATATATATCCCATCTAGGTTGTATGTCTTTTCCATAGCAAATCTACTTTGCTCTACAAGTATGCTTAGAATCTCATCGTCTGGTAAATTTTTCAAACAAGAACCCATAACTGGCATAGCTATATTCTCTATATTTATACCAATTCCATCTGCAAGATTTATCACAGCAAATAGATTTCTTATTCTTTCAGAAAAACATTCTGCAGTTATTGTTCTATCATCTAATTCTATGCAGGCAATTCTTTTAAACCCTACCTTTTCAACATCAAATTCCTTAGACATCCAAACTCCAAGTGACTTATTTAAATCTAGAGCAGCATCTTCTTGTATTTCTTTCATAGACATTCCATATTTTTCCATGAAACTTTTTTCAAATGCCTTCTGTGTAGAGCCTTCATGGTATTTATATGATGCAAGGACTAATAGGTCTATTGGGTAGTAAAATTCTGTAAGGTCTGCATAGTGTAGCTCGATAAATTTTATACCCGAAACTGTCCCAAATTCATTTCTGTTTAAATATACTTTTGTGTGCTTATTCATAGAAAAACCACCACCTTCAAAAAAAGCCTGAAAAAATATTTTTCAGGCTGTTTAATTTCTTTATTTAATTATACTTTAAAAACAAATTATTTTCATTATTAATTCTCTCTCAATCTTTCAACAATTGTTGATTTAGATACAAATTTATAAATTACTAGTGGTAATACTATACCTAATAGGATAAACATAGGCATAACTATTAAAATTGATGTTATTGTAAATTTGTAAGTAAAGAACCAAAACATATTTTCTATAGTTTTTCCAATAAATGGATTTAATATTATTGATAGACCTAGAGAAAGAACTCCAACTCCTAAAGCGTAGTATAAACCTTCATATACTAGCATAGTTTTTAGTTGTTTTCCTGTCATACCAACAGATTGTAGCATTGCAAATTCTCTTTTTCTAGTAATTATACTTGTAAGAATTGCATTGAAGAAGTTAAGCACTCCTATTAATCCTACAATAAAGCTTAGTGCTCCACCCATTAATAAGAACATAGAGCGCATACTTTCAAAGTCTGATACATATTTTTCCTTGCTTTCATAGTCGTATTCTTGATTTTGTTTTGTTGTGTAATCTTTAAGAAAAGTTTCCATGTTTGAATTTGATTCTTTTGTAGTGTTGAATGCATATAGCATTATAGAATCTGTTCCAGAGTCTTGTATAAAAGTCTTATCATTTAATATAAACTCATCATGTCCATAATAACGATAAGATAATGCAGTTGGTACAGTTACTATTGCCGATACTGTATATTCAACATCTTTATATTTTTTAGCCCTAGCTCTCCATAAAGGAACTTGTTCAAGATTAGTTCCCTCTGGATATACTTCATCTGTTTCTGGATTATAGTATTCAAATTCATCTACATATCTAACTGTAACTTTATCTCCTACTTTCGCCCACCGAGAATCTTTTATTAGTTTTCCATAATCATCTTCAACATATACAGCTGCAATATTTCTACTTCCTGGTTCATATACTTTTGAAAGATCTCCTTCCCAAACTTTTAAGTTGTCTAGTGCAAATTTTTCCATTCCGTAAATTTGTACATCATCTGAAATACGTTCATCTTTTGTTTTTTCTTCCAATTTTATATTATTATCTATCTCTTCTTTTGACATATATTGACTATAACTATTTCTGTATGCTTTTTCTGTTACTAGTTCATGTATATGTGAAGTCTTTCCATATATTTTACAGCTATCTGTTATTCCTTTTTGCTTAGAAATATATTCTATATCTGATGGCAGTAAAGCTTTATCTTTCTCAAAAACACCATCTGATTGGAAGTATGAAGCATTTGCCACAACAAAGTCTGTAGATACAAAATTGGATACGTATTTATCCATATCAAAACCTTTTGTAACTACAACTGTGAAGTTTAATAAAACAACTGCCAATGATAAAGATATCACAGTTATGATAGTTTTTCCTTTACTACGGCCTAAATTTTCCTTTGCCATTACCCAAAGAGATACTTTTTTAGATGTTTTTTTAGAGTTCTTTTTGATATTACTTCCTTCTGTGTATCTAACTGCTTCTATTGGAGAAACTTTTGATGCTATTCTGCTAGGTCTAATACAAGAAATCCATACTGTAAATAGAGTAAACACAACAGCAAAAATAAATATACCTGGGCTGATAGAAACTACGCTTACAAGTCCATCAAACTGCTTCATTACAGCTGCGGTTAAAACTTTTCCTACTATCCAACCAAAAAGTAATCCAAATGGTATTCCTATTAGGCTAAGAAGCATAGCCTGTTGACGAATAATTTTTTTAAGCTGGCGAGGGGTTGTACCTATTGTTTTTAATAATCCATAAAATCTAATATCATTTGCAACAGAAATTTGGAATACATTGTATATTATTAAATATCCTGTAAAAATAATCAGCAGTAATACAAGTACAATGGCAATCACTAGTGAGTAATCCATACTTTCCGACATCTGTGCTCCACTATATCCCCAGTTGATACCAGTTGAAATATATGTTCCATCATTTGAATTATTTTCTTCTTGGTATCCATGATTTTCAAGTACTGTTTCCACGTTTTTAGATATATTTCTAGAATTTTTAAACATTACATCCATATTCCAACTTCCAGTCATAGCATCACCAGTTTTTCCTGGGATGACATTCAATTCTTTAAATATAGACTCTGCTCTACTTTCTGGAATTAATACATGATTTGCTACAATTGCTTCATCATATTCCCAATATCCACTAAGTGTAAAAGTTTGTGTTGTTTCTTTTCCATCTACATCAAATGTTATTGTAAATTTTTCACCTATTTTAGGCTTTACTCCTAATAATTTAAGTACTTTTGTATCTGTAGCTGCTTCATTTGTTCCCTCTTTAGGTAATCTTCCTTCTACTGGGTCACAATACATGAAGTGAGCTTGATTTTTATCAGAGTATCCAATTTCTACATGACTTTTATTAAAAGGTACTTTTGAGGGCATTCCTACAAAACGTCTTTTTCCATATTGTTGTATTAATGGATCATCTTTTATATTTTCAAATTGTTCTTCTGTCATATACTTAAAAGTAGCATGACTCCAACCACCACATTGGCGGAAATTTGATTCCTGTATCCCTTCATTTATAGAAAATGCAATTGTAAATATTGATGTGAACAGTAATGTAGTCAATGCAATCGCAAAAACAGCAATTAAATTTCTAGTTTTTCCAGCTTTAAATTGCTTGATACTCAAATTACGAATACATTTTTTATTTTTAACTTTCATAACTGCCACCCCCCTAATGCTCTACAATTTTACCGTCTTCAATACGAATTATACGGTCTGCTAACTGAGCAATTTCTTCATTGTGGGTAATCATTACTATTGTTTGTGTATATTTTTGGCTAGTTACTTTTAATAATCCAAGTACATCTTGGCTTGTTTTTGAATCAAGGTTTCCTGTTGGTTCATCGGCAAGTATTATAGCTGGTTTTGAAGCTAGTGCCCTTGCAATTGCTACACGTTGTTGCTGACCACCTGATAAGTTATTTGGAAGGTTATCCAATTTACTTTCTATTCCCAGTGTTTCAATTATACTTTTGATATAATCTGCATCTGGCTCTTTCCCATCAAGTTGGATTGGAAGTACAATATTTTCATATACGTTTAAAACAGGAACTAGGTTATAATTTTGGAATACAAATCCAATTTTTCTACGTCTGAAAATAGTTAGCTCCTCATCTTTTAAAGAGAAAATATTTCTATTGTCTACTGCTACATTTCCTGATGTCGGCCTATCTAGCCCACCTAGTATATGTAATAATGTTGATTTTCCAGATCCTGATGTTCCAACAATAGCAACAAATTCTCCTTTTTCTACTGAAAAATTAACTCCATCTAGTGCATGGACTTCATTCTCACCTGAGCCATAAATCTTTATTAAATTCTCTGCTTGTAAAATTTTCATATCTCACACCTCCACAACATAAATTTTCTTAGAGTTATATGTAGAAATTTATTATTCTAATTCCAAAATTTATGTTTCTAAAAAAAATCTGTATATAAAAGATGTTCCTTCATCTCTATATACAGATTATCTCATACAAATCTTTCCACATTCTTTCTAGAAATATATCAAATCTAACAGTTTTGTTAGATTTCATCTATCTCGGAATATATACAGAAAATGTAGACCCTACTCCAAGTTCTGATGTTAGTTTTATATATCCACCCTCACAGGAGATAATCTCTCTTGTTAGGTAAAGTCCTATTCCCACGCCTTCATCGTTGTGTACTAATTGAGAGCGATAAAAACGTAAAAATACTTCTGCTTGCTCGGACTCAGATATCCCAATTCCTGTATCTGATATGTCAATTCTTGTAAAAATTTCATACTCATGTACTTTAATATTTATTTCCCCGCTATTTGTGTATTTTATTGCATTATCTACAATATTTCCCAGTGCTTCTGTAGTCCACTTCTTATCAAAAGTAGCTTTTGATGTTGTCTTTTCAATCTTTAATTCTAGATTTTTGTTTTTAGCTTTAGATATATACCGTTCATATATATCTTGCAACATCGGTTGAATTTCTTCTTTTCTTGGCGATAAGTTTAAAATTCCATTTTCCAATCTTGAAAGTTTTACAAGAGATTTTATTAAGAATTCTAGTTTTTCAGCTTGTTGTTTAATCGCCTCTACATTAGAACGCATATCTTCAGATAAATCTTCCTCTTCTATTAGTTCGCTGTACAAAATAAGATTTGAAATCGGAGTCTTAGTCTGATGTGATATATCAGAAATCAAAGTTTTTATTTTCTCTTTTTCCTTCATAATATTTTTAGATGAAGTATTTGATAATGCGAGATAATTAGAGAACTTTGTTTCTAATGCGGATAATCTACTCTCGTCAAATTTTGTTTCATGGTATTCACCTTCAGATGCAACGTCTATCATTTTTTCAAGTGTATCCATAGTTCTTTTAGTGCGTACATGATTTATTAAAACAACTGTAAAAGCTGCAATTATGCTAATTAACGCCAACACTACAATAAATTTACTCATCTTTATTCACCCAACTATATCCTATTCCATAGACTGTCTTGATATAATCCTGTGCACCAAGTTTGTCACGAAGTCTTTTTATACTGACAGAAAGTGCATTTTCATCTACATATTTTGCTCCATCAGTCCAAATGTAGTCTATCAGCATATTACGACTTACTGTTCCACCTTGATGCTCTACTAATATTTTTAATAACTTTTGCTCTGTTTTGCTTAGTTCTATATTTTCTTCATTAGCTAAAAATATCATATTGTCAAAGTCAAATACAAAACAATCTATCTTTAAAATCTTTTTATTTTTACCATTTTCATTTTTTAGATTAATAGCATTTTTTCTAAGTTGTGTGTTTACCCTTGCTCTTAAAACTGCTAAAGAAAATGGCTTTGTTATATAATCATCCGCTCCTTGTTCAAGACCTTCAACAATATCCATATCTGTGTCATTTGCAGTGAGTAAAATCACAGGTCTAATTGCATCCTCTTCTTTTAATTCTTTTAGAAAATCTAATCCATTTCCATCTGGTAAGTTTATATCCAATAATATCAATGATACGTCGTCAATCTCTAATTGTTCTCTTGCACTTTTTAAATCCATACAAGATATAATTTTTCTATTTTCCGATTTTAAGGCTTTGCACAATCCTTGATTGAGCCTTAGGTCATCTTCTACAATTAAAATTTGTTCCATTTTATTCTCCATTTTTAGTAGTATTTTTCTTATATTTTTATATTATAATTATACCTCAGACAAATTTGTTGTAAAGAAAAAGGAACTATTGCGTATCTTGCAGCAGTCCCTTTTATGTTTAATCTTTTATAAATTTTCTAACTAAAAAAGTTGAATTCTTTTTCTTATATTTATTTAAAATATCTTTTTAGGAATTGTCCTGTGTAACTTTCTTCTACTTTAGATACTTCTTCTGGCGTTCCTGTGGCAACTATTGTTCCTCCACCGTCTCCGCCTTCTGGACCTAAGTCGATTATATGGTCACAAGTTTTTATTACATCAAGGTTGTGCTCTATTACAACTATTGTATTTCCTGTGTCCGCAAGTCTTTGAAGTACGTCGATTAGTTTGTCTACATCTGCCATGTGAAGTCCAGTTGTCGGCTCATCTAATATGTACAATGTTTTTCCTGTTGGACGTTTGCTAAGTTCAGCTGCTAGTTTAATTCTCTGAGCCTCCCCACCAGAAAGCTGTGTAGATGGCTGTCCTAATTTAATGTATGATAGACCTACATCCATTAGAGTTTCTAGTTTTCTTCTTATGTTTGGTATGTTTTCAAAGAATTCCAGTGCTTCTTCTACGTTCATATCAAGTACATCAGATATTGTTTTGTCTTTGTATTTTACCTGTAGAGTTTCTCTGTTGTATCTTTCCCCTTTACATACTTCACAAGGAACATATACATCTGGAAGGAAGTGCATTTCTATTTTGATAATTCCATCTCCCTTACATGCCTCACATCTTCCGCCTTTTACATTGAAACTAAATCTACCTTTCTGGTATCCTCTAGCTTTTGCTTCATTAGTAGATGCAAATAAGTCTCTTATATGGTCAAATACTCCTGTGTAAGTTGCAGGATTTGAACGAGGTGTTCTTCCTATTGGACTTTGGTCTATGTTTATTATTTTGTCTATGTTTTCAATTCCAGTTATTTCTTTATGTTTACCTGGTCTTATTCTCGCTCTATTTACTTTACTTGCAACGCCTTTGTAAAGTATTTCGTTTACTAGTGTACTTTTTCCTGATCCAGATACTCCAGTTACACATACAAATTTACCAAGTGGGAATTTTACGTTTATATTCTTTAAGTTATTTTCTGATGCTTTTTTGATTTCTATGAAGTTTCCATTTCCTTCTCTTAAAGTTTCTGGAATTGCTATCTGTTTTTCTCCACTTAGATATTTTCCTGTAACAGAGTTTGGATTGTTTATTATCTCTTCTGCAGTTCCCTCTGCCACTATTTCTCCACCATGGATTCCAGCTCCAGGACCAATGTCTACTATGTAGTCCGCAGCTCTCATTGTATCTTCATCGTGTTCAACAACTATAAGTGTGTTTCCTAAGTCTGTTAGGTTTCTTAGAGTTCCAATTAGCTTGTCGTTATCTCTCTGATGAAGTCCTATACTAGGCTCGTCTAGTACATAAAGTACTCCTACAAGTGCAGAACCTATCTGAGTTGCAAGTCTTATACGCTGAGCTTCTCCACCAGAAAGTGTTCCTGCTTTTCTCGATAGGTTTAGATAGTCAAGACCTACATCTCTAAGGAATGATGCTCTAGCTTTTATTTCTTTTATTATCTCAGCTGCTATCATTTTCTGTTTTTCTGAGAATGTGTCGTTTAATCCGTCTATAAATTCTATTAATTCATTTATAGATAAGTCTGTTACTTCTATTATGTTTTTTCCACCTACAAGTACAGATAGAACCTCGTCTTTAAGTCTTCTTCCTTTACATACAGGACAAGGACTTTCAGCCATAAATTCTTCTAGTTTATCTCTCATGTACTCTGATTTTGTTTCTTGGTATCTTCTTGATATATTTGTTACAACACCTTCAAAATGTGCTCTGTATTTTTTTCTTCCACTAAATTTTGAGTCAAATTCAAATTCAACTATTGTGCTATCTACTCCATTTCCATATAATAGCTCCTGTACAAAATCTTCAGGTAGTTCTTTGAATGGAACATCTATGTCTACACCATATTTGTCAGCCAAGCTTTTCATCATCATGCTGTAGTATGTTTCATCGTTTGTAGCAGCTGCTCCCCAAGCTGCAATAGCACCCTGTTTTATAGTTAAGTCCTTATTCGGAACTACTAATTCTGGATCAACTTCTTTACTTTCTCCAAGTCCTTTACAAGCTTCACATGCACCAAATGGAGCATTGAATGAGAACATTCTAGGAGATAATTCTTCTATCCCTATTCCATGGTCTGGGCAGGCAAATTTTGTAGAGAACATTACTTCTTCTCCACCTATTACCTGAGCAATTACTAGTCCATCAGATAGTTTTAGAGCAGTTTCAAGAGAGTCTCCAAGTCTGCTTTCTAGCCCTGGTTTGACTATTATTCTGTCTACTACAACTTCTATATCATGCTTTTTATTTTTTTCGATTTCTATTTCATCGTTTATATCGTAGTTTTCTCCATCTACCCTTATTCTGACAAATCCTTCTTTTCTTATATTGTCTATTAGTTTTTTGTGAGTTCCTTTTTTTCCTCTAACTATAGGTGATAGTATCTGGATTTTTGTTCTTTCTGGAAATTCTAATATTTTATCTGTTATTTCCTGAACTGTCATCCGGCTTATTTTCTTTCCACAAACCGCACAGTGAGCCTCACCTGCATTTGCGAATAATAGTCTTAGATAGTCGTATATTTCTGTTACAGTTCCCACAGTTGAACGAGGGTTTTTTGATGTTGTTTTCTGGTCTATTGATATAGCTGGAGATAGTCCCTCTATATACTCAACGTTAGGTTTTTCCATCTGTCCTAAGAATTGTCTTGCATATGATGAAAGACTTTCTACATATCTTCTCTGACCTTCTGCATAAATTGTGTCGAATGCTAGAGATGATTTCCCAGAACCAGAAAGTCCTGTAAATACTATGAATTTATTTCTAGGAAGAGTCAGGTCTACACCTTTTAGGTTGTTTTCCCTTGCTCCTCTTATTACAATGTTTCTCTCTTGCATAGCTACTCCTTTCTTTCACTTTTATTTATTCGAATTTACTTCTGTTTATTTAATATTCATCTTTGTAATTCTAATTTTCTATTTAATTTTATTTATCAATTTTTACTATTATTTGCTAAATTATTTACCAACTTTATTTTTCTTTTTTAGCAATTTTTTCTTCTAATTCTTTTACTTTATCTCTTAATTCCGCAGCTCTTTCAAACTGAAGATTTTTAGCAGCTTCCATCATTTCTTCTGTAAGCTTAGCAACATTTGCTTTTAGTTCGTCGATGTCGTCAGTTTCTTTAATTCCATATACAACCTCTTCTTCAGCAGCCTGAGTAGCTTCGATTGCAGCTCGTATATCTTTTTTAACTGTTTTTGGAATAATTCCATGCTCTTTGTTATATGCATCCTGAATTTCTCTTCTTCTTTTAGTTTCATCTATTGCATTTTTCATAGAGTCCGTTATCTTGTCTGCATACATTATTACTCGTCCATGTTCATTTCTGGCAGCACGGCCTATTGTCTGTATTAGAGAAGTTTCAGAACGTAGGAATCCTTCTTTATCCGCATCTAATATTGCTATTAGAGATACCTCAGGAATATCCAACCCTTCTCTTAGAAGGTTGATTCCAATAAGTACGTCGAATTTACCCATTCTTAAGTCTCTGATTATTTCTGTTCTTTCAAGTGTTGCTATGTCTGAGTGTAGGTATTTTACTTTTATCCCAATTTCTTTTAGATAGTCTGTTAAGTCCTCACTCATTTTTTTAGTTAGTGTAGTTACTAGTACTCTTTCTCCTTTTTCGATTACAGAATGGATTTCATGTACTAAGTTATCTATCTGATTTTCGATAGGTCTTACATCTATTTCAGGGTCTAGTAATCCTGTAGGTCTTATTATCTGTTCAGCAAATGTTGTACTATGCTGGATTTCATAAGGCCCTGGTGTAGCTGTTGTAAATACTATCTGATTTATGTTTTCTTCAAATTCTTCAAAGTTTAAAGGTCTGTTGTCGTACGCTGATGGAAGTCTGAATCCATTGTCTATTAGCGATCCTTTTCTTGAGCGGTCACCTGCGTACATTCCCCTTACCTGAGGAATTGTAACGTGTGATTCGTCTACTATCATTAGGAAATCATCTGGGAAGAAGTCCATAAGTGTATACGGCTTTTCTCCTTCTGCCCTTCCTGTTAAATGTCTTGAATAGTTTTCTATTCCCTGACAGAATCCAATTTCTTTTAGCATTTCTATGTCGTAGTTTGTTCTTTGCTCAATTCTCTGTGCTTCAAGCAACATATCCCTTTCTTTGAAATATTGAATTCTTTCTTCTAATTCAGCCTCTATTCTTTTTATCGCTTCTTCTATTCTTTCTGGAGTTGTTACATAATGAGATGCCGGAAATATTGCAACATGGCTTCTTGTCCCAACTATTTTCCCAGTTATGTAGTCTATTTCAGTTATTCTGTCTATTTCATCTCCAAAGAATTCTACTCTTATCGCTTTTTCATCGTCACCTGCTGGGAATATTTCTAGTACATCCCCTCTAACTCTAAATGTTCCTCGAGTGAAGTGGATGTCATTTCTTTCGTACTGTATTTCTATTAGTCTTTTTATTACATCATCTCTGTCTTTTTCGTCACCCGGTCTAAGTGAAAGCATCATTTCTTTGTAGTCTTTTGGATCCCCTAAACCATATATGCAAGATACAGATGAGATTATAATTACATCTCTTCTCTCCAATAGTGCAGCAGTTGCAGAGTGTCTAAGTTTGTCTATTTCGTCGTTTATGCTTGCATCTTTTTCTATATATGTATCACTACTCGCTACATAAGCTTCTGGCTGATAGTAGTCGTAGTATGATACGAAATATTCTACTGCATTTTCTGGAAAGAATTCTTTAAATTCTCCGTAAAGCTGTGCAGCAAGTGTTTTGTTGTGAGCTAGTATTAGCGTAGGTTTGTTTACATTTTCTATGATATTTGCCATAGTGAATGTTTTTCCCGAACCAGTTACTCCAAGTAGTGTTGAGAATTTTTCGTTTCTTTTTATGGCATCTGATATCGTCTTTATAGCTTCAGGCTGATCACCTGTAGGCTTGAATTTTGAATGTATTTTAAATTTATCCATATTTTCACCACCTAAATTTGTGATTTTTTCTAATATTTCTTTTTATCTTTTCTTTTATTTTTCATCTGTTCATTTCAGATATTTCCGCCTTTGTCAAAATCTAGTATAACATAAATAAAATTTATTTCATAGAATTTTACGAATATACGTTCGTTAAAACTAAAGCTAATCAGATTATTTCCAATTAGCTATAGTTTTATTCTTAATATATACTTATTTTTTTATTGTTTTCTTTTTCCTGTAATAGTCTGCTCTATTATACTTTCCATTGCTTCTTGAGTAAGCCCACCTTGAACATATCCAAATACGTTTCCTTCTTTATCTATCATAAATGTAGTTGGAAGCGATGATATTCTATAGGCTCCAAATGTATATCCTCCATCATCCATTAATACAGGATATGTATATCCATTTTCTTCTAAGAATGCTTTTATTCCTTCTACATCTTTTTCATCTTGAGTATTTGGAGCAACAACAGATAGCACGACTACCTCGGTTTTTTCTCCCTGTTTTTCGTATTTTTCATATATCTTTTGTATGTCTGGCATTTCCATCTTACAAGGTGGACACCATGTTGCCCAGAAGTTTAAAAATACAACTTTTCCCTTATAATCTGATAATTTATGTGTTTTTCCATATTGATCCTTTAGTTCAAAGTCTATAGAAGGAGTTTTATTTGATTCTGCTTTATTTGATTCTTCACTACTTCCATTATTTGACACTGAGTTATTAGTTTCATCATTTTCTTTATCCCCAGAATTAGTAGCATCTTTTCCTGTTGAATATCCTGGAGAAGTATTAGAATTATTTGTATTTCCTGGCATATATGATAATTTTCCTGAAAAAACAAATAACCCCATTACTATCATAAGAAAAGCTCCTATTTTAACAGTATATTTTACTATATTTTTGTATTTTTTTATTAAGTTCATAAGTTGAGTTGTAAAAATCCCCAATAATAAAAATGGTATTATGAATCCGGCACTATAAACACCTATTAACATAAATCCCTTCATCCGCGTTTCAGCACTTCCAGCCATTATCAATACACTTGTAAGTACAGGACCTATACATGGTGTCCAAGCAAAACTAAATGTAAATCCAAATACAATTGCCGTTATTGGAGACATCGCTATTTTATCCATTTTAAATGGTAATTTATGCTCACTTTCTAATAAATTAGATCTTTTAAATATTCCTAACTGATAAAGTCCAAATAATATCATAATTACTCCACCAATTTTTGATATTATTCCACCGTATTCAGCAAAAAACTCTTTAAGTGCAGATACACCTAATCCCATTATGAAAAATGATAAACTTATCCCCAAAGTAAAGAATATTGTGTTTATAATTAGTTTCTTTTTATTATAACTTCCATCTTCTTTATTAATTCCACCCGATAAATACCCTAAGTAAAGAGGAATTAGCGGCAAAATACATGGTGATGTAAAGCTAAGTATTCCCTGTAAAAACACCGTCAACATCGGTATACTCATATCTAAGTTAAACTGCATAATTTTTCACTCCTTTTAAATAAATATATTTTCTATTTTTTCTATTTTTATTTGATTATTTTCTTGAATTAAATACAACTAAGTATATTACAATCGTTTTACTTATACCCATCTTTTCATACAAAATACCAATTTAATAATAGTTATATGATTTTATTTTAAGATTTTATAAAATTTTCGGGTTCTTTTACACAAAAAAAGACGGTTACCAATTTTTATTTCAGTATACCGTCTTTATCTCGTTTATATTGTAAAATCAAAATAAAAAAAGATTACGTGGCTACGTCCTACTCTCCCAGGGGCCTTCGCCCCAAGTACCATCAGCGAT
>URRU01000016.1 GCA_900550335.1 uncultured Clostridium sp.
ATATAAAGAGATTTTATCCACAGGAGTTTCAGCTTGCATTAAAGGCATTAGATATAATTAATGAAAAATTACATGTATCTTTACCAGAAGATGAAGCAGGTTTTATAACACTTCATATAGTCAATGCAGGTATGGAAAATGACGATATGCATCAGACTATTGAAATTACAAAGATAATGCAAGAAATATCTAATATAGTTAAATACCATTTTTCAGTAGAATTTGATACAGACTCTGTGTATTATTACAGATTTATAACACATTTAAAATTCTTTGCACAGAGATTGCTTTCAGACAAAATAATAAAAGACACAGATGAGGATGATTTATTAGATATTGTAAAAGTAAAATACGCATCTTCTTATGCATGTGTCGAAAGAATTACAGAGTTTATATCACGCAAATACAAATATGAATTATCAAAGGAAGAACAGTTATACCTAACAATTCATATAGAGCGTGTTATATATAAAAGTCAAAATGAAGAGTAAAAAATAAATTCAAACAGGTAACTTTATTTTGACAAAGGATGGTAACATTAAGTTGGCTAAACCTTCAGATAAGTTTTTATACTTAAGACGGAGGAGAAAAAATGAAAAACTACACAAAACTAGCAGCGGACATAATAGAAAATGTCGGCGGAAAAGAAAACATTGAGAGTTTAACACATTGTGTTACTCGTTTAAGATTCAAATTAAAGGATGAATCTAAGGCAAATGATGAAGTACTAAAAAATATGGACGGGGTTGTTACAGTTGTAAAATCAAAATCTATTGATCAGTACATGGTTGTAATAGGTGAACACGTAACAGATGTATACAACGAAGTTTTAAAACAGCTTGGAATGAGCCCAGATGCTATTGTTGATAATAGCAAGTCAGAAAAAAAGAAACAGAGCTTATTAAATAGAGCTCTAAATGTTATATCTGGTGGGATTGGACCAGTTCTAAACCTTCTATGTGCTTGTGGGATTATAAAAGGTTTAACAGTTGTACTAACTATATTAGGAATTAGTCCAGAATCTGGGCCATACATGTTATTAAATGCAGCAGGAGATTGTTTCTTCTACTTCCTACCATTAATGTTAGGATACAACTTAGCTAAAAAATTCGAAATAGATCCATTCTTTGGATTAATATTAGCAGCAGCTATGTGTTATCCAACTATACAGAATGTAGATTTAAATTTCTGGGGGCATAATATAAACACTACTTATGCATCAACATTTATGCCAATTCTATTTGGTCTATTATTTGCAGCACCTTTATATAAATTTATAGATAAACATATGCCTAAAATGATAAAAG
This sequence comes from uncultured Clostridium sp., assembly GCA_900550335.1. Taxonomy (GTDB): domain Bacteria; phylum Bacillota; class Clostridia; order Peptostreptococcales; family Peptostreptococcaceae; genus Peptacetobacter. The sequence continues at coordinate 1,308 of URRU01000016.1, forward strand.
GATTTATGACTCCTTTATTAACATTATTAATAAGTTTTCCAATAACTTTTATAATAATAGGGCCAGCAGCTAATTTAATAGGTACAGGATTAAATGTAACTCTTACTTCTATATGTGAATTCTCTCCATTACTAGCAGGAATAATAATGGGTGGATTATGGCAGGTATTTGTTATGTTTGGAATACATGGTGTTTTAACAGTTGTAGCTTTTATGGATTTAGTTGCAGGAAATCCAAGTCAGATGTTAGCACTTTCATACCCAGCAACATTTGCTACAGTAGGTACAGTATTAGCAGTTTATCTAAAAACTAAAAATATTAAATTAAAAGAAGTATCATTACCAGCATTTATATCTGCTATATTTGGTGTAACTGAGCCAGCTACATATGCAGTAACACTGCCAAGAAAGAAAGTATTCGTAGCTAACTGTATAGGTGGTGCAGTAGGTGGTATAATCGTAGCTTTAATGGGAATAAAAATGTACTCTTACGCAGGTATGGGTATTATAGGTCTATTAGGATTTATAAGTCCAACTGATGCAAATATAATCGGAATAGTTATGATGGTAGTAATACCTCTTATAGTTTCATTAGTATTAACAATGGCAATATACAAAGATTCAGATTATGATTATTTAGAAGGAAATAACTCTGGTAACACAGATACAAATAAAACAGAAAAAACAAACGAAAAAAATGAAGAAAAAATAGTAAATGTTAGAGAAACAATATTAATGCCTATAGATGGAACTATAAAACCATTAGCTGAATCAGAAGACGATGCATTTGCTAGTGAAGCACTTGGAAAGGGATGTGTAATAGTTCCGGATAATGGAGAAGTTTGCTCTCCAGTTAATGGTGAGGTAAAAACTATTTTCCCAACTAAACATGCAATAGGAATATTAAGTGATGATGGATGCGAAATATTAATACATATAGGTATAAATACAGTATCACTAGAAGGAAAATATTTTGAATCTCATGTAAAAGCAGGAGATAAGGTAGAAGCAGGACAGCTATTAGTTTCTTTTGAAAAAGAAAATATAGAAAAAGAAGGATATTCTTGCGAAATACCTGTAATAATAACTAATACATTTGATTATTTAGACGTTTTAGAAATAGATAATGAGCATCATAAAAAAGGCGATGCTATGCTAAAAATAGTGAAGTAAGGAGCGTGAATTAAAATGGCATTTCCAAAAAATTTCTTATGGGGTGGCGCAGTAGCTGCTAATCAGTGTGAAGGAGCATGGAATGTAGGCGGTAAAGGAATGACAGTTTCTGATGCTGTTACAGCAGGAACTGTATCTGAGCCTAGATACACAACATATATATCAAAAGATGGTGAACCTGGTAAGGCTTCAATGTTTGAACAGTTACCTGAAGGAGCACGCAGAACCGTATTTGAAGGTTATTACTATCCTTCTCATGAGGGAATAGATTTCTATAATAGATACAAAGAAGATATAGCTTTATTTGCAGAAATGGGATTCAAAGTATTCCGTATGTCTATATCTTGGTCTAGAATATTCCCAAAAGGAATAGAAGAAGAACCAAATAGAGAAGGATTAGATTTCTACAGAAGAGTATTTGAAGAATTAAAGAAATACGATATAGAGCCATTAGTAACTTTATTCCACTACGACATGCCTTTATACTTAGAAGAAGAATTAGGTGGATGGAGTAATAGAGAATTAATCGATTTATTTGAAAAATATACAAAAGTATTATTTAAAGAATATAAAGGATTAGTAAAATATTGGCTAACATTTAATGAAATAAACAGCCCAATATTAATGCGTACATTCATACCAAATTATCCAGATTCTAAAGTTCGTGAAGCTATGCAGACTTTACACAATCAGTTTGTAGCTAGTGCAAGAGCTGTTAGAGCAGCACATGAAGTGGATTCAGATATGGTAGTTGGAGCTATGTTAGGTGGGGTTTGTAACTATCCACTTACATGTAATCCAGAAGATGTAATATCTTGTCAGAAACACTGGCAGGAAGATTGCTACTACTGCTTAGATACAATGGCAAGAGGAGCATATCCATACTATGCACAGAGACTTTGGAAAGAATATGATTTTAAACTAGAAACCGAAGAACAGGACTTCATAGATTTAAAAGAAGGTACAGTTGATATGATTACTTTCTCTTATTATTCATCAGGATGTGTTACAGAAGATGAAAATGCTGAAAAAGCAAAAGGTAACTTCACAACTGGAGCTAAAAATCCTTATTTAAAATATAGTGAATGGGGATGGAGTATAGACGGACAGGGACTTAGATATTTCTTAAATGAAGTATATGGACGCTATCAGTTACCACTTATGGTAGTAGAAAATGGTCTTGGAGCTATAGATAAATTAGAAGAAGATGGAAGCATACACGATCAATATCGTATCGAATACACAAAAGAGCATATAAAAGCAATGAGCGATGCTATTGAAGATGGTGTAGATTTAATAGGATACACATACTGGGGATGTATAGATTTAATAAGTGCATCTACTGGTGAAATGAAAAAGAGATATGGATTTATCTATGTAGATAAAAACAATGACGGAAGCGGAACATTAAAACGTTATAAAAAAGATTCTTTCCATTGGTATAAAAAAGTTATAGAGTCTAATGGAGAAGAATTATAAAAAATAATAAAAAGCTGCATGGTTTAAACTATGCAGCTTTTTTAATGAATTAAATATTTTAAAAATTCTAAAAAAACGTTTACCTAAATAAAAATAAATGAGATAATAAAAAAAAGAGATAAGTTCGGGGGAATTAATATGCTTAAGATAGGATTGCTTATAATAGGTCTAGGAATTTTTATAATAGCTATGTCTGGTAGTAAATACAGCAAAAATGAAGATGATTCTAAAAAAGTTGGAATTGCTATTACAATATTTGGGATAGCATTTCTTGCAACAGGACTAGATAGTTCTGGAAGGGCAAGTTTTGCACTTATAGGAATAACATTTGGTGGATTTATGGTATATGTAGGCATAGAAGAAATAAAAACTATATTAAAATGCAATCAAGAGGTAGATGCAAAACTAGAAGGATTCTTAGAGAAAAAGGGCAGAAGTAGCATTTATTTTCCTATAATGAGCTTTAATTATAATGGTAGAAAATACAAGATAAAATCGGAAAATTCAATGTATGAGGGTGCTATGAAATCATATCAAGACACAGAAACTCATACTGTTTATATAAATCCAAGTGATCCAAGTCAGATGAGATATAATAGAAAGCCTTCTATATACATGTACACAGGATTTATATTAGGATGTTTATTTTTAATAGCGAGTATAAAAATTTTATTAATAGGTAGAATCTAGAATATAAAATAAAATTTTATAAATTAAGTAAAAATAAAATTTCAAGAAAAGGAGAGTTGATATTATGGCTGTGATAGGTATAGATTTAGGAACTACAAATAGTATAGCTGTTGTTTTTAGAAATGGAGAAGTAGAGATGATACCTAATTCATTTGGCGAATATCTTACTCCTAGTGTAGTTACAATAGAAAATAATGAACTTATAGTTGGAAAAATAGCAAGACAAAAGCTTGTTACTAGTCCAGAAAATACAACATCTCTGTTTAAAAGAGATATGGGAAATGACAAGAAAATAAAACTAGGTAAAAAAATGTATTTACCTCAAGAATTATCTGCATTGCTTTTAAAACAGCTTATAAATGATGCAGAAAAATATTTAAATGAAAAAGTAGAAGAAGTTGTTATAAGTGTACCTGCATACTTTAATGCAAAACAGAGAAGAGCTACAAAACTAGCAGGAGAAATAATAGGGGTTAAGGTTGATAGGCTTATAAACGAGCCATCAGCAGCTGCAATTGCATGTCATGAAGAAGAGTTTGAAACATTTATAATATTTGACTTTGGTGGAGGAACACTTGATGTTTCTGTTGTGGATTGTTTTGAAAATGTAGTTAGTATATGCTCAATAGCTGGAAATAATAGACTAGGTGGAATTGATTTTGATAGGGCAATTGCGATGTATTTCTGTCAACAAAATAAAATAGACTATAATTCTCTTATAAGAGCTGAAAAAGAAAGTCTATTTTTAGCATCAGAAAGAACTAAAATATCTCTACAAAATAAGGATGAAGCTGGTATGAGTATGTCTATAAGAGGAAAATCATACTCTACAAAAATTAGCAATGAAGTATTGGCATTAATTTCTAAGCCTATTTTAGACGAAATTAGAGAAGTTATAAGAAGGGCTGTAAAAGATAGTGGCTTTGAACCTTCTGAAATAGACAAGATGATAATGGTTGGTGGATCTAGCTATATGCCTGTAGTTAGAGATTATTTAGAAAAACTTTTAAAGATACCTGTATCATCAGCAGATGATATAGATTGTATGGTAGCAAAGGGCTTGGGAAAATATTTAGGAATTAAACAAAGATGTAGCGAGGTAAAGAACTTAGTTGTTACAGATATTTGTCCGTTTTCATTGAGTACACCTATAGTAAATGAGTCTGATAAAGGAAATCCTCTAGCAAAAGTTATAATACCTAAAAATACAGTACTTCCATCAAGCAAGACTGTAACACTTCAAGCGTATAAAAGAGGACAAAAGAATATATTAATATCAGTGTATCAAGGCGAAGAAATGTATGAAAGTGATAATATATTACTTGGGCGCACAGATATAAAAATTCCTCGAAACTTCAAGGAAAATGAACAGTTTAATATAACATATTCTTATGATATAAACAGTATGTTATATGTAGAAATTGAAATAATATCTACTGGAGAAAAGAAAGTATTTATAGTAGGAGAAGATAAAAAATTAGAATCAATAAAAGAAAATAAACAGCTAAAGGCTATAAAAGAAATATCTATAAAATTAAACAGTAGCCCAGAGTATGATGCATGTAAAGAGAGAACAAAAAGGATATTTAAGGAATTATCTCCTGAGTATAAAGATATTTTACGGGAAAGAATGGAATCTTTAGATATTATGTATAATGACTGTGTAAATAATATACAGAAAAAAAGAGCAATTGTAGAAGAAATGGACAGAATACTGGATATATTCGATAGTTTTTCTAGATTTGATGAATCTGATATATTTTCTGATTTAGAAAATGAAGAAAAAAATAGTATATTGAAGGATGATATTAAGGTATTTGATGGTACAGGAGGGAGAGTATCATGATAGAAAGTATTTGGGATATTTTGGGCATAGAGCCGACGAGTGATAGAAAGAAAATAAAAAAAGCCTATGCTGAAAAGACAAAGATATACCATCCTGAGGATTATCCAGAAGAATTTAAAATAGTCCAGGAGGCATATCAATGGGCTATGAAATATGCAAGTAAATCCGTAGTAAATAATTCTATAGAATCTGAAAAAGTTGAACATTTATTTGATAATAATGTAGAAATTACTTCCAAGGATATAGAGCCGAATTATAGTACTGTAGAAAATATTTCGACTAAATCTCAAAATGAAAAAACACAGATAGAAGTAGATTATTCAGACTTAGAAGAAGAAAATCTAGAATTTAAAAATAAGAAAATAGAAGAAGTAGAAAAAATAGAGGAAAAAAATTCTGATAGCAAAACATTTACAGGCGGAGAAATTTTTAATGAATTATATGATGAAAGAACTAGGGATGATGAAATTGATCAAATGAATTATTTTCTAAATTATATAGAAAAGAAAATCCCTAAAAAGATAAATATGGAAATGTTTAGGCTAATTTTATCTAATTCGTATGTAAAATCGTATTTAGAACAGCCAGATTTTAAAATTAGATTTGAAGAAATAATGGTAAATAAATCTTATGCAGATACTTTATATACAGAAAAGAAAATGTCTGAGATAGCAAGAAAATATAATTTATACAAGGTTGCTAGAGCTATAGATAAGGCGACTAAGCAGCGTTATATACTTGGAATGAGAACGCCTGTATTTATTTTAGGAGTTTTGGTAGTTATATCAGGATTATTCTTAAAAATAGAAAGTAAAAAGGCTGAAAAAGCAGAACAAATATCTAAAACTATTTCTCAAAGTATAGAAAAAAGTGGAGAAACTGTACATAAGATAAGAGAATCTATGCTAAATACATCTTTAATAATAAATAGAGATTTTATAAATGGATATGATGTAAAAGTTGAAAAGGATGATGGATACTATACTATATTAAACTCTGATGAAAAGCCCGTTATTGATAAGGTGAATAAGATAGAATTTACTATGTCTAACTTAATACTATTAAATAAAGGTGGGGTGTATAGCATATTAGATACTAAAAATGGAAATATAGTAAATACAGATTATAAGGATTTAAAAGTGGCAGATATTATTGAAGATGGAGAAAAAAGATACGGTATTTTGGGAATGGATCAAAATAAAAATTGGTACATAGTTGATGATAAAGGAAATAGTATAAAAAAGGTAAATGGAGAGGAAACCATTGGAAAATTAAAAGTTGAGCTAAAAGATGGAAAAGCTATCTTTGCTAATGAAGAATAACAGAAGAATTTTAAGAGATAACTATAAATTGAAAAAAACTATAGTTATCTCTTTTTTTATAGAAAAATGTTTATCTAATATACTTGGGGGTATAAGGTAAATATACTCAAAATAGAGTATAATGGTAGGATTTCTTAAATAGGAGGGAAAAAATGATTCAGTTAATACTAGTTGTATTTGTTGTGATGCTTATTTATTCATTTATGAGATCTAAAAAAGAGATGGAAAGACAACAAGCTCAGAGAGATGAGATAAATGCTAAAAAAAATACTGCTATTGATAGATTAGGCTTAAATGAAAAAGCTTCAGCAAAAGATAAAGAGGATAGAGTATTTATACTTGCAGAAAATAATGAAGTATATGTATTCAATCCAAAAGATGATTCTATTGATAAAATAGAGGGTATAAAGAAAATAAGTTCTAAGAGAAGATATGCAACAGCTAAAGCTGGTTGAGCCACTTGTACTCAGCTGCAGGATGCAGTTTTAAAGATAGAATTAGAAGATGGAGAATATCTATCAGAATTTGATGTTTATGAGGTTAGGGCTGTTGAAAAATTTGAAGAATTAGTTTCAGAAGAATTAGGACTAATATAAAAGATTTAAAATGCAGGATAGCATTTAATAATATATAAAAATATCAAAAAACTTATAAAAACCTTATTGTCAAACACATGTGATTTACATTCATATGTGTTTCTTTTTTTGAGATTGTTGTAATATTTTTTGAATGTTATAATAAAATCATGATAAAAAATTTATAGAAAGAGGCGTTATATATGAAAATAGCTTTAGATGAAGTGGAATCACTTTTAAATATGATAGAAAAAATAGAGTTGCATGAAAGTAGAAAATTATTAAGAGTAGGTGCTGGAATAAAAATACTTTATCGTGGATACAAAGAAGGAAGCAATGATAGAACATTTTTAGATGATGCTAGAGTGGACTTATTTTTAATATATGAGGAAGATGGAGAGGAATATTTAACAAAGCTAACTCAAAAAGTTGGCTACAGTACAATAAATTATACAAATAGTGCATTTAAAGTAGATGATTTATACGATGCGACAATAACGATAGATGATACTGAAAAATGGCGGTTAAATAAACAGATAAAGGACTTTATAGAAGACTTTAAAGCCAAAAATTTCTTTAGCAAAGTAAGATATTTTACTGATAGAAATAGTGTAAATATGCTTGTAGAGGATATATCTAAGCTAAAAGAAATGACAATGTTTAGTAGATATACTGGTGAGGATATGACAAAGATAGAGTATATGACTAATTTTATGTACTACATAGAAAAAGAATTTAATGGTGTAAAAACTAGCGATATAGATAAATATAAAATGGAAGAATTTGAAAATATGGACTTTATAGGTTGGCTTATAAAATCTGGTGAAATGGGAGATTACTTAGAGTGGAGAAGTGAAAAAAGTGATCTAGGTGGATGTATAATTCAGGTTGATGAAGGTAAAGTTAATCCTAAAGTATTTGAAAAAATGTTAGAAAATGAAAATATAAGAGAGCTAAATATAAAATTTAGACGATAATAATTTTAATTAATATGAATATAAAAATATACTAATCATTAAAATTTGATAGTTGTAATAAAAATAGGGGGAAGTTATGATAAATATAGAAATTCCAGGAAGAGGAGAATATGAAATAAAAAATGCTGTATTTGACTATAATGGAACAGTAGCTGTAAATGGGGATATGAGTGAAAATACTATGGAAAATTTAAAAAAACTTAGTGAATTTGTGAATATATACATTCTTACAGCAGATACATACGGTACTGTTAAGAAAAAATGTGAAAATCTTCCAGTATCGGTTGAAGTATTTCCAACTCATGATGCAGCAGACTATAAAGAAAAGATCGTAAATTCTCTTTTGGGACAGAGTATATGTTTTGGAAATGGATATAACGATATAAAAATGTTTGATGTAGCGGATTTATCTGTATGTGTAATAGAAGGAGAAGGATGTTCAGGAAAATTAATATCACATAGTGATATAATAGTTAATTCTATTGACGATGCATTTGGATTAGTATTTAATACAGATAGAATAAAAGCAACTTTAAGAGGTTAAATGATTAAAGTGAAATATATTGGGTATTAATATAATATACAAATAATTAACTTCAATATAATTAAGTTTTAGCGATAAAAAATGTGTAGATAATTTGGAAACTAAACAAATATTAAAAAATATTTTTAAAAATTATTGATTATATTGCAAAAAAAGTTTTTTAGTGTTATCATAATATTAATAAAAGAATTTTTAGTAAATTTAGAAAACTTATTCTAAATTTTGAAAGGAAGATGTGTTATGGCTAAAAAGAAAATATTAGTACCAATAGATGGAACTGAAAGAAGTATGCATTCTCTAGAGTTTATAAAAGGAATATTTGACAAAGATTCTGTAGATATCGAGATAATGAATGTCAAAGAGCTAGTATTTATAGATGGCATATCACTATCTGAAGAAATTAAAAATTCTGAAGCACTAGGTAGAAAAATTCTAGATAGAGCAGAAGAAATAATGGAAGGATACAATGTAAGTGTATACTTTACATTTGGATACCCAGGTGATGAAATAATTAGAAAATCAAAAGAAGACGATATAGACATAATCGTTATGACTAAATCAACTAAGAAGGGACTAACTAGAATGATAGGATCTGTTACAGCAAGTGTTGTTAAACAGGCTAAATGTATAGTTATGATAGTTCCAGAATAGGATATGAGAATATTAATTTAAGTGTAATATAGTAAATTTAACCCCATATTTTTAATATGGGGTTTCTATAAATTTAAAATAAAAAATAAGGGGGTTTTACAATGGAATTAAAAGGAAGTAGAACTGAACAGAACTTATTAACTGCATTTGCAGGGGAATCACAGGCAAGAAATAAATATGATTATTTTGCATCAAAAGCAAAAAAAGAAGGTTATAATGAAATAGGTGAAATATTTGCTGAAACTGCAGGCAATGAAAGAGAACATGCAAAAATATGGTTTAAATTATTAAATGGAATAAATTCAACTGAAGAAAACTTAAAAGCAGCTGCTACAGGTGAAAACTACGAATGGACTGATATGTACGCAGGATTCGCTAAAGTAGCTAAAGAAGAAGGATTCGATCATATAGCATACTTATTTGAAGAAGTAGCTAAAATAGAAAAAGAACATGAAGAAAGATATCTTACTCTATTAAAGAACTGCGAAGAAGAAAAAATATTTGAAAAAGACGCAGAAGTTACAGCTTGGGTATGTACTAACTGTGGACATATACACTTTGGTAAAAAAGCTCCAGAACTATGTCCAGTATGTGAACATCCAAAAGGATACTTCAAAGTTAAAGATGAATCTTACAAATAAAAACTCATATAAAAAAGCTGTTGCGATTTGCAACAGCTTTTTATATGAAATAAATTATTTTTCTGTATCGTCAAATCTTACTTTTATTTTAAATCCTAGTTTATTTTCCACATCTTCAAGTACTTTTGTATTTTTATCTGTTACAAATGCACAAGTATCTCCATTTTCTCCAGCACGTCCAGTTCTTCCTATTCTGTGGATGTAGTCCTCTGCAGTTTCTGGGAAGTCGTAGTTATATATATGTGTAACCCCAGTTATATCAAGTCCTCTAGATGCAACATCTGTTGCTATTAGATATTGAGTTTTCATATTTCTGAAGTTCTTCATAATTCTTTCTCTCTTTGCCTGAGAAATATCGCTATGTATTTTTTCGCAGTTATATCCTCTAGCACCCATATCTTCCTCTAGTTTATCAGCTCTTCTCTTAGTTCTACAGAAGATAATAGCCATAAAAGGATTGTCTTCATCTAAAACCTTGCATAAACTGTCGAATTTTCTTCTATCTGTAGTTTTTACAATAGATTGGTTTATTTTTTCTAATGTTACTTCCTGACTTTTTATTTCGATAAAAGCAGGGTCGTTTGTATATCTATAGGCAAGTTTTTTAACTTGTGAATCCATTGTAGCAGAGAAGAAAAGAGACTGTCTTTTCTTATTTGTTTCTTTAAGAATAGCATCTATTTCATTTTTAAATCCCATAAGAAGCATCTGATCTGCTTCATCTAATATAAATAAATCTAGATTTTTTAAGCTTATTGTTTTTCTATCTAAATGATCTAAAAGTCTACCAGGAGTAGCTATTACTAAGTGTATGTTTCCTTTTAGTTTATTTACCTGAGATTTTATATCCTTTCCTCCATAAGCAGATAAGATGTTTAGTCCTAGTGGTTCTGCTAGTTTTTCAGCTTCGGTAGAAATCTGAAGTGCAAGTTCTCTTGTAGGAGTTAGGATAAGTGCAGAAACGTCCTTTTTATTTTTGTTGATTTTTTCAAGTGTAGGAATTAAGAATGCAAGAGTTTTACCTGTTCCAGTCTGTGACTGAGCTATTACATCTCTACCGTCCTTTATAATACCTATACACTCTTCTTGAACTGGGGTAGGTTTTGTTATTCCAGATTTTTTTAAAATATCTATAATTTCTTCTTTTATGTTTAAATCTTTAAAATCCATAATCTATTTCCTTTCAAATTAATATTATTTATTGAACCTATCACAACTAAAGTCATGAGTATTTTTGTCTAGTTTTATAAAATTTTAATAAATTAAAAATTACTTACTAAGCATTATAAATTATTATAACACGAAATCTAATTATTTAATGGAAATGTATCAAAAAATGAATAATTGAGAGAAAATTATTTGATTGAATGTGAAATTAATGTTTGAATTAGGCATTAAATCTATGTAAATTATTTTAAAAAAAGTGAATAATTTTAAAAAAATTATAATAAATTGCAATGTAGAATTATAAATTAGTCAAAAAAAGACATAAAAAATGATTTTTTTAGAAAAAAATGCAAGAATTTAAAAATAAAATTCAAAAAGGTATTGATTTATTTTTGTTAAAGTACTATTATATACCCAAGAGATAAATGCAAGATTATAAAAATAAATTGCATAATTCAAAAAAGTTGTAAATTAGTGTAAAGTCTAAATAATATATTTTAAAACACTAAAAAGGGAATTTGTTAGGGAAAATAAAAAAGGAATTTAGTTTTAAATTTAGGAGGTATTTAAAATGTGTGTAGTTGATAAATTAAAAAATAGAGAGATAAAGATAGTAGATACAACACTTAGAGACGGTGAACAGACAGCCGGAGTTGTTTTTGCAAACAATGAAAAGATAACAATAGCACAGATGCTTAGTGATTTAGGCGTTGACCAGTTAGAAGTAGGAATACCTGCAATGGGTGGCGATGAAAAAGATGCAATTAAAAAAATTTGCAAGAGAAATTTAAAATCAAGCATAATGGCTTGGAACAGAGCAGTTATTGGCGATATTGAACAGTCTATTGATTGTGGTGTTGATGCTGTGGCAATCTCTATTTCAGTATCAGACATACACATTCAGAACAAACTTAGAACTTCAAGAGAATGGGTTATAGAAAATATGGTAAAATCTGTTGAATACGCTAAGAAAAACGGACTTTACGTATCTATAAATGGTGAAGATGCTTCTAGAGCAGATGATGATTTCTTAATACAGTTTATAGAAGCTGGTAAACGGGCTGGAGCGGATAGATTTAGATTCTGCGATACAGTTGGAGTTATGGACCCATTCACAATAAGAAATAAAATAGAAAAAATTCATAAAGCAACTAATTTTGATATAGAAATGCATACTCATAATGATTTTGGTATGGCTACAGCAAATGCAATAGCAGGGGCTATAGGTGGAGCAAATCATATAGGTGTTACAGTAAATGGACTTGGAGAAAGAGCTGGAAATGCTGCATTAGAAGAAGTACTAATGGCACTAAAACATGTTTTCAAATATGGTATGGACATAGATACTAAAAAATTCAAAGAGTTATCAGAATATGTATCAAATGCATCAGGAAGAGAATTACCAGCTTGGAAGGCAATAGTTGGAAGCAATATGTTCAAACATGAATCTGGAATACATGCAGATGGAGCCTTAAAAGATCCTAAAAACTATGAAGCTTTCGAACCAGAAGAAGTAGGACTACAGAGACAGATAGTTATAGGAAAACATTCAGGAAAAGCAGCTATAATAAATAAATTCCTTGAATACGATATAGAATTATCTCCAGAAATGGCTTCAAAAGTATTAGAAGAAATAAGATCAGTATCAGTTAGATTGAAGAGATCTTTATTCGACAAGGAAATAGTTGGAATATACTACGATTTATTAGCTGATGAAGAAAATGCTTAATAATAAGAAAATACTTAAAATAAAAATATAAAAGTTTTAATAAATAATAATAAATTGTCTAAAAAATAAGGTAGAAGATATAAATTAGACTAAGTATGAATTAGATTAAGAGGGTGAGAAAATGGGAGAGAATCTCGTATATAAAATATTAAAAAAACATCTAGTAGATGGAGAAATTAAAGCAGGAAATACTATAAGTATTAAAATAGATAATACACTTACACAGGATTCAACAGGAACAATGGCGTATCTTCAGCTTGAAGCAATGGGAATAAAGAAAGTTAAAACAGAAAAAAGTGTAGCATTTATAGACCATAATATGCTTCAGCAGGGATTTGAAAATGCAGATGACCATAGATATATACAGACCGCAGCAGATAAATACGGGATATATTTCTCAAGACCTGGAAATGGAATATGTCATCAGGTATATCTTGAAAGATTTTCTAAACCGGGAAATACTTTACTAGGCTCAGATAGCCATACTCCAACAGCAGGTGGCGTTGGAATGATAGCTATAGGTGCTGGAGGTCTAGATGTAGCTCTTGCAATGGCAGGAAAAGCATATAGTATAAAAGCACCAGAAGTAGTAAAAGTAAACTTAATAGGGAAATTAAATAATATGGTAGCTTCAAAAGATATCATATTAGAAGTATTAAGACGTGAAACTGTAAAAGGTGGAGTTGGAAAAGTATATGAATACGGTGGAGAAGGACTGAAATATCTTTCTGTACCGCAGAGAGCTACAATAACAAATATGGGTGCAGAGCTTGGTGCTACAACATCTATATTCCCAAGTGATGAAAAAACTTTAGAATTTTTTAAAGCACAGGGAAGAGAAGATGAATGGATGGAATTAAAACCAGATGCAGATGCTATATACGATAGAGTAATAGATATCAATTTAGATGAATTAGTTCCAATGGCAGCAAAACCTCACAGCCCAGATAATGTAGATACAATAAAAAATATAGGAAAAATAAAAATAAATCAGGTAGCTATAGGAAGTTGTACAAACTCTTCTTATGAAGATTTAATGAAAGTAGCTCAGATATTAAAAGGAAAGAAAGTTCATAAGGATGTAAGTTTAGTAATTGCACCAGGTTCAAGACAGGTTATGGAAATGATTTCAAGAAATGGAGCTTTAGCGGATATTATATCATCTGGAGCTAGAATACTTGAAAATTCATGTGGGCCATGTATAGGTATGGGTCAATCTCCAGGAACAGATGCGGTATCTTTAAGAACATTTAATAGAAACTTCTACGGAAGAAGTGGAACACTATCAGCTAAGGTATATTTAGTTAGCCCTGAAACAGCAGCTGTGAGTGCAATAACAGGTGTACTTACAGATCCTATGGAAATGCCTGTTGAATTTGAAAATTTATCTGTTGATGAATTTATAACTGATGATAGCATGATAATCAAACCAGCAGAGGATGGAGATAAAGTGGAAGTGGAAAGAGGGCCAAATATAAAACCATTCCCACTAAATACAGAGCTTGCTGAATCTGTATCTGGTAAGGCAGTTCTAAAAGTAGGAGATAATATAACTACAGACCACATAATGCCATCAAATGCAAAATTACTACCATATAGAAGTAATATTCCGTATCTTTCTGGATTCTGCTTCAGCACAATAGATGAAGATTTTCCAAAGAGAGCTGAGGAAAACGGCGGTGGATTTATAGTAGGTGGAGATAACTACGGACAGGGATCTAGTAGAGAACACGCAGCACTTGCACCACTTTATCTAGGAATAAAAGGTGTAATAGTTAAGAGTTTTGCTAGAATACATAAAGCAAATCTTATAAACAGCGGAATAATACCGATGGTATTTGAAAATCCAGACGATTACGACAGAATAGACCAGATGGATGAACTTTTAATAGAAGATGCTATAAATAAAGTAGAAAGTGGAAAAATAACAGTTAAGAATGTTACTAAAGGATTTGAATTTGATGTAATAGTTGAATTATCAGATTCAGATGTAGAAGTAATAAAAGCTGGTGGAAAATTAAATTACACAAAAAAGACAACTAACTAAAATATATTATGATTGGGAAGTGAAGCTAATGCATAAAATAACACTTATACCTGGGGACGGAATAGGACCTGAGGTAACTGCAGCTATGAAAAAGGTAGTGGCAAAAGCAGGTGTAGAAATAGAATGGGAAGAAGTAAAAGCTGGGATGGAGGTAATAGATGAGTACAATACTCCACTGCCAGACTATGTAATAGATAGTATAAAGAAAAATAAAATTGCAATAAAAGGACCTATAACAACTCCTGTTGGTAAAGGATTTAGAAGTGTAAATGTTGCACTTAGAAAAACTTTAGATCTTTATGCTAATGTAAGACCAGTAAAAAGTTTTAAAGGAATAAAAAATAGATACGAAGATGTGGATTTAGTTATAGTAAGAGAAAATACAGAAGGTTGCTATACAGGAATAGAGCACAAAATAGGTGACTATGGTGCAGAAACAATAAAAATAATAACAAGACCTGCATGTGAAAGAATAGTAGACTTTGCTGTAGATTATGCTAAGAAAAACAACAGAAAAAAAATAACTGGTGTACATAAAGCAAATATAATGAAATTGACAGATGGATTATTCTTAGACGTATATAGAGAAAAAGTAGAGGGATTAGATATTGAAGCAGATGATTTAATAGTAGATGCAGCTGCTATGAATTTAGTATTAAATCCAGAAAAATACGATGTAATGGTTATGCCAAACCTTTATGGAGATATACTTTCAGACTTATGTTCAGGACTTGTTGGAGGACTTGGACTAATACCGAGTGCCAATATAGGTAAAGACTATGCTGTATTTGAGGCTGTACATGGAAGTGCACCTCAGATAGCAGGACAGAACATAGCTAATCCAACAGCGATAATACAGTCTGCAGTTATGATGCTTAGATACATAGGCGAAAATGATGCAGCAGATAGAATAACAAATGCTTTAGAAAAAGTATTTGAAGATGGAAAAGTACTAACTGTTGATTTAGGCGGAGATGCAAGCACTGACAAATTCGCCGATGAAATTTGCAAATATCTTTAATAAACTAAATTCCCTATATTAAAGGAGTTGTTACATTATTGTAACAGCTTCTTTTTTATTTATAAAACATCAATAATATTGAGTATATCTATACAAAAAGTTGAAACTCCAGAGTAAAAAAAAATTGTTATTTTTTTAATTAAAGCTATTTTTTATAAATATATATAAAAAATCTTTAATTAAAGTATAATGTAATTATAGGAATTAAATATTTCAAAAATGAAGGGGGTATTTTTGTGATAGATTTTGTTAAAACAAGAAGAAGTTGTAGAAAGTATTCTGACCTTCCAGTGCCAGAAGATAAACTTAAAAAAGTTCTAAAAGCCGGACTTTTAGCTCCATCAGGAAGATCTAAAAGACCATGGGAATTTGTAATAACTACAGATTCAAAAAAATTAGAGCTTTTATCTAACTGTAGAACACGGGGTGGAGGATTCTTCCTAAAGGATGCACCAGTAGCGATTGTTATAGCTGCTGATCCAGAATTGACTGATGTTTGGACTGAAGACTGCTCAATAGCAGCATCATATATGCAGCTTGAAGCTCATAGCCTAGGTCTTGCAACTTGTTGGGTACAGGTTAGAGAAAGAGCACACGATGAAAATCAGACAGCTGAAGATTATATAAAAAATGTTATGGAAATACCAGAAAACTACAAAGTGCAGTGCATATTAGGTCTTGGATATTCAAATGAGGATAAAGAATCATACACAGACAAAGATGTAGTTTGGGAGAAAGTTCATTTAGAAAAATTCTAACAATAGAAATTTTAAAATTGAAAATAGTTATTAAAAAAGAGTCTAAAGAGGGCTCTTTTTTATTGTAATTTTATGCAAAATTTTTACAAAATATAGCTTTATTGTAGTAGAATAGAAAAGTAAAGCTTTATATAGAAAAAAACTAATAATAAGAAAATTACAATA
>URRU01000017.1 GCA_900550335.1 uncultured Clostridium sp.
TAATAAATTTCTAAAATATTATTTATATGAATTATATACTCATGAGATTTTAAACAAATAAGATATACATATATATTTTTAAACAAACAATATACAACTTTAAACTTACCCTAAAAAATGATATAATAAGAATATCAAGAACTAATGTTCTACAAAAAAGGAGAAGATTATGGCAGAGATAACAACTAAACAAACAAATCTAAAAAAAGTATCTGAAAAATACAATGAACTGATAAAACAAAAATCAGGTAAGTGTTCTAAGATACTTTTTCTTGTCTCAGATGGAAAATTAATCGAAAAAATTAAAAAAAGCATAAATATAAATACATATATAGAAGAGCCACAAATTTTAACATACATATCATTTATAATGAAAGAATTAGAAAAATACTGGACTTTAATATCTAAAGAATTAAAAAGTGTAAAAGGGACACCAAATAATATCACATACTCATTACCAGAATATATAATAACTGAAATGGTTGAAAACTTTAGATATAAATACGGATATTTTGAAGATATAACTGGAACATCAGAAAATATATCAAAATCTATATATTCAAATCTAAAATCGGCAGCATATATGAACACAGATATATATTCTACAGGAGAAAAAATATACTATACAAAGAAAAATAAGGAAAATTTAGAAAGATTTTCATACACTCAAAATGATGAAATTATAAAAGGATATACTGATAAACTTATAGAAAAATCTGCAATAGATTTACCGATGGCGATATATCTATATACAGAAAAGCTATTAAAAAATGAAGAATATAAGAAAAGTTTAGCTAAAAGATACGATTATTTAATTATAGATTCAATAGAAAAAACATCAAATGCAGAATTAGAATTAGTAAAAGTGTTCGAATATATAGGAAAAGAAGCATTTATATATGGTGATATAAGTGCGGACTTTTCTGCTATATATAATTTTGACCTAGATAATATTGTTGAATATTATTCAAGAAAAAATAATTCTGAAATAAAAAATATAGGAAATCTTGCTTATATGGATAGTATAGAAAATAAAAATCTATCAAATCATAAAAAATACGGAGCTAAATATAAAGATTTAAAACCATTCTCAAGTAGAATAAAAGAATGCTATCAGTCACAGTTATACACAGAAATGATAGATGATATATTATATAAAACTGAGGAAATAGCAAAAGAAGCGGAAAAAATAGGAAAAACAGCAATAATAATTCCGCCTGGTTCTGGTATATTGATTCATAGAATAACTGATGGACTTAAAAAAAGAGGTATAAACTACTTTAGTACTAGTACAGACTTCAAAATATCTCAACATAGATATGCAAACATGTTGATAATTATTACTGCATTATATGCAGGAAATTCAGAAATAGAGTTTTCAACAGAGGAATATATACAAATGATTTCGTTAGTTCTGGGGATAAATAAAATAAAGGCAAATAATATTTTTAGAGAAAATGAAACATTACTAAAAACTACAGCACTTGAAAATAATGAGCTTGAGAGTATTTACTGTGAAAGTAGAGAAATAATATTTGATAATTTCCTGGGAAATATAGAAGATAAATCTACTGAAATGGATGAAGAAAATATAGAAATAAATAAAAAAGATATAAACAATTATGTGGAAAATGTATATAACTTAGACTTGATTATAGAAAAAATCTACCTTGCAAGAAAGAAAAATCTAAAAAGAAGTGAATTTATGAGAAGATTTTACACAGAGGTACTTATAGCATTAGAAAATGGAATTGAAAATATAGAAATATGTAAAAAAGTAATAATAGAATGTGAAAAATTAGAAGAAGCTGCAGAATGTGGAGTTATAGAAGATTTTGAAATAGATAAAATTTTAAAGGGATATGTTAGAGATTACATAGGATTTAGAGAATTAAAAAATAGCGAAGGAGATGACAAGATAATGATAACAACTCCTTTTTACTACATAAATTCTATGTGCGATAGAGGAGTACAGATTTGGGCTGACTGCGGAAGTAATATGTGGAATCCTAAGATTGCCAAAGAAATAAGTAATCCTGTAGTACTTAGAAAATCTTATGAGGAAAAGCACATATTTACAGATATAGATGAGGAAATGCTAAAAAAATATTACATGAATAATCAACTATACTCTCTGTTGGATTCTTCAGAGGAGGTATATGCGTTTAAGAGCGATTATTCATTAAATGGATATTTATCAGAAAGTATGATGTACACAAGTATAATAAATCTAATGGATAATGAAGAGATTTAATAGAGAAATACAGATATATACGATATATATAATGAAGAGATTTAGCAAATAAGTATATATAAGTATAGTAAAGATATTTAACAGACAAATACAGATAAG
Source organism: uncultured Clostridium sp. (assembly GCA_900550335.1). Lineage (GTDB taxonomy): Bacteria > Bacillota > Clostridia > Peptostreptococcales > Peptostreptococcaceae > Peptacetobacter. Next base: position 2,354 of record URRU01000017.1, read on the forward strand.
CATAATGAAGATATTTAATAGATAAGTGAGGTAAAATATGCGGAAAATAACTTACAGAGAGGATCAAACTCCTATAATGGAGTATAAGTCTGGTACGATGGCAGTTCCCGCAGTTCCTGGAGCTGGAAAAACATTTATTGTAACTAGACTAGTTACTGAATTACTTGAAAATAATATAAGTGGAAAAGAAAAAATACTAATATTGACATATATGAATAGTGCGGTAAATAATTTTAAAGGAAGAATAAAAAAATTATTGAACGAAAAATATGGAGAAGATGCTGAAATAGAGGAAGCTCTAACAGAAGATGAGATAAAGGAACTAAAAAGAAAAAATAAAGATACTCTTAGAAAATTGACAAATTCATACGAGGTTATGACTATACATAGTTTGGCAACTAAAATAATAAAAGAAAACCCAGAATCAGCGATGTTAAATGAAGAATTTATGATTGCTGATGATGCACAGAGAATTATTATTTTAAACGAATGTATAGAAAAATATTTATCTACAGAAAAAGGAAGAAAATATTTTTATTACTTTATAAATTATGAAAAGGCCGTAGATAAAAAAACTAAAGAGGTAAATCAAGAAAAGGCTAGAGGATTTGAAGAAACATGGAAACAGGGATTCTTTGATTTAGTAACAAGGTCTATAAGTAAATTAAAATACAATGGGATAACGCCAGATATACTTAATGAGAGAGTTTCTGAAAAAGATTATAAGGGAATAATGGTAATAGTTGCTCCTATATATGAAATGTATTGTAAAAAATTAAAAATTCATGGATTATTAGATTTCGACGACCTTTTAATAAACGCATATAAAATAGTTAGAGACGATGATGCAGTTAGAGAAAAGCTACATAAGAAATACAAATACATATTTGAGGACGAGTGTCAAGACTCCAATGAAATACAAGGAAAGATAATTAAGTTAATAGGCGGAGAAGAGCCTAATATAGTAAGAGTAGGAGACATAAATCAGAGTATAAGTGGAACTTTCTCTGAATCAAATCCAAAATTCTTTAGGGATTTTATAGAAAGTGCAGATTGTTGTCACAGAATGTATATGTCAAATAGAAGCAGCAATGATATACTTGAACTTGCAAATCTATTGGTAGACTATACAAATAACGACTTGCTAGAGATAGAGTGTAGGGATGCACTTGAGAATATGAAAATAAAAACAGTTGAAAAAGGAAAAGGATATAAGGAAAATCCAGAACCAAAGAGCTATACGATAAATACAAAATGGTTAAATACAGGAAGTTTTGATGATGAAATAAGGGAGACAGTAAGATTTGTAGAAGGTATAAAAAGAAAATATCCAGACAAAAGTATAGGAATATTGGCACCTTATAACAGAGATTGCAATAAGATTGCAGCAGAATTAAAAAAACACGATTTACGGTTTGAAAATTTAAGTACATCTTCAGAAAAGATGAGGAAAGTAATAGACAATATAGCAAAAATATTGGACTTTATAATAGATAATGATAATATAGATAAACTAATGGATGTAATAGTAGATGTCTTCATTAAAGAAGAAAGTGAAGAAGGAAAGAAGGACTTCTTGAACATATTTAAAGGCTTTACAACAGACGAGCTTATTTATAGTTTTGATGAGCTTGATTTAGGCATAGTTGATGATACTAGTAGTATATTTTGCAAGTTTAAAAAAGCATTAGAAAAAATACAGGAAATAATAGATTATTCTTGGAATAGAGCAGATTTATTGATCTTATTTATACGGGATAGACTAGATATAACAGATGAAGAGATGGCTATAGCAGAATATGTAGCATTTTACGTTAAATACTTAAAAAGAGAAGATAAAGATGTAGATTTTGAATACATAGTAAATGTAATAAAAGATAGAGGAAACAGTAGTTTTAGACATATATTGGATATAACAGGAAATATAAATGGATATGAGCCTACTCCAGGGAGTGTTACTGTATGTACTAATCATAAATCAAAGGGAATGGAATGGGACTGTGTATTTATGCTTAAATGTACGAAATACCAATTCCCTAGTGATTTGAATTTTAAGCTGCCTTGTCAAAAGTATTTCCTAAAAGAAAAATATAATAATCCTGAAGCACTAGTTATGTCAGAAATAGAAAAACTTACAAATGGATTAGAAAGAACAGATTTTGACATAGAGTTAAAGCTAGATCAGATTAGAGAAAAGATAAGACTTTTCTATGTAAGTGTAACTAGGGCTAAGGAAATGCTGATAATATCGGCATCTAGATTTAATAGCGACGAGGATAAAAAGAAAAAATATCCTTTAAAACAGGAAAAAAGTGAGTACTTCGAACTTATGGAAGAACATATACAAAAGAGAAGAGTTAGATAATAAAAGAGGTGAAAAAAATGGATTTTTCTGGATTTGAATTTAGCCAGAATGCATTAAATACATTTAGAAGTTGCCCTAAAAAATTCGGGTATAAGTATATACAAGGGCTAAACTGGAAAAAAGAAGACGATGAAGAATATTACAGAAGTATGAAATACGGTAGAGAATTTCATTTAATGTGTGAAAGATATTTTTCAGGAATTCCTGTAGGCAAGTTTACAGGAAGTAAAGAATACGAGAAATTTGATAAGTGGCTAGAAAAAGTAAAGAAGGCAGTTCCTATTTACGAAGATAGAGAATATTTACCTGAGTACGGACTTTCTATAAAAATAGATGAAGAAAGTAGATTGACTGCAAAATACGACTTAGCTGTTATATATAGAGAAAATAATCAGCTTTGTATTGATGTCTGGGATTGGAAAACAGAGAACAGGAAACTAAAGTACAACGATTTAGAAAATAGGATGCAGAGTATTGTATATATGGCAATTGCTTACGAGGCAATACCTAAAATATACGGAAATGGCGAGGAAAAGGCCAGAGTAAAAATGTACTATTATCAACCTGAGTACTACACAGAGCCAATAGAACTAACATATAGCGAAGAGAAATTTGAAAAAGACAAAATAAAAATAGATGGACTTATAAAAGAGATAAAAAAATCAAACTTTGATGAGAAAAATTTAAAGTCTTGTAAGTACTGCGAATTTAATATGTTATGCAATAGAAACAGTGTAGATGAGGCAGTGTACGAGGAAATTGAGGAGAATTACTAACAATATTAGGAGGAGAAATATGGGAGTTAGATTTATACTAGGCAGAAGTGGATGCGGAAAAACTGAATATATGCTAAATGAAATCAATCAAAAGGCTATATCAGAAGATGAAAAATCTCCAATAATAATATTACTTCCAGAGCAGTATACTTATGAAATGGAAAAAAGAGTAAGTAATATGTTTGCATCTGGGGCTAAGGATAGATATATGAGAGTTAGACCTATGGGTTTAAAGACTTTATCTGATTTAGTATTTTCATATTGTGGAAATTTATCAAAAGTAGGAATAAATGCTGCGGGAAAGGCAATAATTACACATAATTCAATAGAGGCTGTTTCAAACGAACTTGAATTATTCTCAAAATCATATACACAGCCTGGATTTACAACAACTATTTCGGATATGATTTCAGAGCTTAAACAGTTTATGATAACTCCAGATAGACTCGATGAAATTATAGGAGAAAGCGGAGAAATCCTTCCAGAAAATTTGGTTATGAAATTAAAAGACATAGCCAAGATTTATAGAGAATTTGAGAAAAAATTACATGAAGATTATGTAGACATGCATGATAGAGTAGTTATGCTTACAGAAAAAATATCTGAGTGTAGTTTTTTAGATGATATGGATCTATATGTAGATGGATATATTAGTTTCACACCAAATCAGTATGAACTTTTAAAAGAACTTATGAAAAAAGCTAAGAGCACTACGTTTTTATTTACTATGGATTCTCCGTTTAAGACAGGATATGCAGACTACTTTGCAAGTACTAGAAACACATATAATAGAATTAAGGATATATGCGAAAAAGAGGGCATAAAAGTAGAAAAAGATGTAAATCTTTGCAATGAGGACATAAAGAGATTTAGAGGAAATGAGGAATTACAACATCTTGAAAGATATTACAACTCATATCCGTATAGAATTTATCAAAAGAAAACAGAGAAAATAAGAATAAGAGAATATTCAAACCTATACAATGAGGTTGAAGAAGTAGCAAAGGAAATAGCCAACGATATAATAGATGGAAGATACAGATACAAGGATATAACAATTGCTGCAAGAAGTATAGATTCTTATGAATCACTTATAAAATCTATATTCTCTGAGTATAAAATTCCATTCTATATTAATAAAAAATCTGAGGCTAAGAATAATCCTATAATAACAATGATTGTATCTGTACTTGAGATGAAAAAGAGAAGATACGGATATGAGACAATGTTTAGATATTTAAAAAGTGGACTTTTAGATTTTACAGAGGATGAGATAAGCCTACTTGAAAATTATGTAATAGCAAACGGAATTTCTGGAAATAAATGGTTTGAAGATGTTTGGGAATATAGACTACCAAATTCTTTTTATGAATATGAGGAAAGTGAAGAAGAATTAGAAACTAAGAAAAGAATTAACGATATAAAAAATAGGGTCATAGAGCCTATTAAAAAGTTTGATGAAAAGCTATCTTCTAAAAAGAGAAACACTGTTGAGGATATTTGTAAGTATCTATACGAGTTTTTAGAGGATATAAATATATTTGAAAAGATAGAAGAGACAATAGAAAAACTTAGAGAAAAAGGAATGTTAGAATCTGCAGCTAGATATTCCCAGGTTTGGAATATGGTGTCTGATTTATTAGACCAACTTGTAGAAATTATGGGAGATGAAAAAATTTCTCTAGAAAGATTTATAAGAATTGTAAATATTGCACTTGATGAGTACGAGTTAAAAACTATACCGCCTAGTATAGATCAGGTAACAGTTACAGAAGTAGACAGAATGAACAATCCAAATACTAAACACCTATATTTGATAGGTACTGTAGATGGAGTATTTCCAATGCCTTCAAAAGAAAATGGACTTCTTTCTGACTCAGATAGAGGAAAATTATCGGATATAGATGTAGAACTAGATAAAGACAGTAGAAAAAGAGTATTTGAGGAGCAATTCTTGGTGTATAAGGCTATAACTGCGACATCTGATAGACTTACTGTAAGCTACCCTATTGCTGATAGTGAAGGTAAAACACAGAGAGCTTCTATAATAATATCTAGAATAAAAAAATTATTTAAGAATGTAGATATAAAAAGTTATTTCTTAGAAGGAGTATATGAGAAAGAAGACTTAAAAGAAGTGAATTCTAAAATACCTACATTCAATACAATGGTAGATAAAATAAAAGAAGCTGCGGATAAAGATTTTGAAAAAGGAATATCTGATATTTGGAAGGATACATACGAATATTATTTAAATGATGATAGGTATAATGATATAACTAAAAGAATTGTTGAAGGAATAGATTTTACAAATCAATTTGAATATGTTGACGAGGAAAAGATAAAAGAGCTTTACAATTCAAAGACAATAAGTGTATCGAGATTGGAAAAATACGCAAGCTGCCCATTTGCATATTTTATAGAATATGGAATGAAGGCAAAAGATAGAAAAGAGTATCTATTTACTGCACCTGATGTAGGAAGTTTTGTACACAAGGTAATAGAAAATTATTCTAAAACTATGCACAAAGACGGAATTACTTGGCATGAGGTAGATGATAAGTACATAGAGCTTAGAGTATCAGAAATGGTAGATGAACTAATAGCTAAAATACCTGGATTTATACTTGAGAGTTCTCCAAAATATAAATATCTTGCTCATAGATTAAAAGTACTTATAACAGTTTCTATAAAAATAATAGCAGATCAGATTAAGCAAGGAAGATTCGAGCCAGATGATTATGAAGTTGAATTTGGTAAAAAGCGGAAATATCCTTCAATAGAGGTAGAATATAAGGAAAATGAAAAAATAGAATTAATAGGTAAGATTGATAGAATAGACAAATATATAAACGAAGAAAATAAAGAGTTTGTAAGAATAGTAGACTACAAATGGGGCAAAAATGATATAAATTTAAACGATGTATATTATGGACTTCAGTTACAACTACTTGTATATATGGATGCAATTTTAGAAGGTGGAGAAATACCAGACAATGTACCGATAAAACCTGCAGCAATGTTATACAGCAGAATGGACAATCCTATAATATCTAGAAGTACACTTGTAGACGATGAAGAGGTTAAACAGCGGATTATAGAGTCGTTTAAAATGAATGGAATGCTTATAAAGGATATTGATATACTTTCGTACATGGATAAGGCCCTTGAATTGCCTGGAGGTAAGTCAAAAATAATTAAGGCGGCTAGAAATAAAAAAGATGGAAGTGTTTCAAAGTCTACATCTGGAGTTACAGATGAACAATTTGAAACTATAAGAGCATACATAAAAAAATCTATAAAAGATTTATGCACAGATATGATGAGCGGAAATATAAAAATAGAGCCTAAAAAATCTAAAGATAAAGATTCTTGTCGGTTCTGTAGTTATTCATCTATTTGTCAGTTTGACACAGCACTTAAAAATAATTGCTATAAGGTTATACCTAATAGAACAAGCGATGATGTTATAAAAATGATGGAAGGAGATGTGAAGTAGTGGGAAGTACAAAATGGACTAAAGAACAGCAAGAGGTAATAGACCATAGAAATGGAAATTTACTAGTATCTGCTGCAGCTGGTTCGGGAAAAACGGCTGTTTTAGTTGAGAGAATTATAAGTATGATATTAGATACAGATGACAAAGTAGATATAGATAAATTATTGGTTGTTACCTTTACAAATGCTGCAGCATCTGAGATGAGAGAGAGAATAGGAGATGCTATATCTAAAGCTTTAGAAAATGACCCTTCAAATGAGCATCTTCAAAAGCAGATTTTATTCTTAAATAGAGCAAATATAACTACAATACACTCTTTCTGTCTTGATGTTATAAAAAATAACATACACCTTTTAACATTAGATCCAAACTTTAGAATAGGAGATAGTACAGAGTGTCAGCTTATAGCTCAGGAAGCTATAGATGAGGTATTTGAAGAACTTTACGAACAAGGATATTTAGGTGATGAAAACTCAGAAAAAGGTAAAAGATTTTTAAAATTAATAGATAGTTTTGCAGAAAGAAATGGAGACAATCAGGTTCAAAGTTTAATTATGTCTATATATAACTTTGCAATGTCATTCCCAAATCCTGAAAAATGGCTAAATGACTCAGCAGAGGCATTCTTAGTTGGAGATGATTTTGATTTTACAACTTCTAAATGGGGAAGAATAATAATAAATTCTGTAAAAACAGAGATAGAGGATATAGTAGGAAATATGGAAAAAGCTCTAGCTACTGTTCATCCATATTTAGGACAGATAGAAAATATACAAAAGATAATAACAGAATCAGAAAGAATTGATGTAGTTTACGATAGTCTTGATAGAGGATGGGATGATTTTATAAAGGCTATAGGAGAGTTTTACCCTGAGGATTATAGAAAAGGCAAAAGGATTAAAAAAGATGATCCAGAAGAAATGAAAGAAGCTTGGGATATTGCTACAGATTATAGAAAAGAAGCTATAGATAGTATGAAAAAAGTTGCAGAGATGTACAAAAATAGATATTCAAAAGATATTAAAAAGGAAATAGATATGTCATACCCTATAGTGAGAGCTATATCAGATGTTGTTTTAGAGTTTTGGAAGAAATTTGAAGAAGCTAAAAGAGATAGAGGAATAATTGATTTTAGTGATATTGAACACTTTGCATTAGAGATATTAGTGGATAAAGATGAAAATGGAAACCAAATTCCTTCAGATATAGCTAAAAGATATAGTGAAGAATTTAAAGAAATATTTGTAGATGAATATCAGGATAGTAACCTAGTTCAAGAGGCTATTTTGAGCAGTGTTGCAAATAAAGAGATGCCTAATAGATTTATGGTTGGAGATGTTAAGCAGAGTATCTATAGATTTAGACAGGCTAAACCTGAAATATTCCTACATAAATATGAAACATATTCTACAGAAAAAGATAAAGATGGAAGAAAAATAATGCTATACAAAAACTTTAGAAGTAGAAAAAATGTATTAGATGCTGTCAATTTTATATTCGAAAATATAATGAGTAAAGAGCTTGGAGAAATAGAATATAATGATGAAGAAAAATTAAATCCGGGAGCAATTTTTGAAGAATGTAATGAAGAAAATGTAATAGTCGGAGGAAGTTGCGATGTCCATATAATTGAAAAAAAGGCGAATAAGGATTTAACTGATGAGCAGCTTGAGGAAGAAGAGGATTTAGATAATATCCAGATTGAAGCTAGGGCAATAGGAAAGATAATTAAAGAAATTGTAGGAAAAAATTCTGATGGAAAGATACAGATGGTTTACGACAAGGAAGAAAAGAGATATAGACAAGCTAAATATAAGGATATAGTAATACTTCTTAGAGCTACATCAAATTGGGCAAATGTGCTTACAGAAGAATTTACAAATATGGATATTCCGGTTTATGCAGATACTGGAACAGGATATTTTGATACTATTGAAATAAAAACAATAGTATCTCTATTAAAAGTAATAGATAACCCTATGCAGGATATACCTTTACTTGCAGTTTTAAAATCTCCAATTTATAACTTTACTCCAGAAGAGCTTATAGATATAAGAATAGTGGATAGAAACGTATCATTTTATGAGGCTATGAAAATATATGCAAGCTTTGATGATTGCGATAATAAAAAAGTTAGAGACTTTTTAGATAGGCTAGAGGATTATCAAAAGAGATCTTCTTATTTAAGTACAGATGAATTGCTTTGGTATTTATACAATGAAACAGGATATTACGCCTATGCAGCTATTTTACCAGCCGGTAAGCAAAGACAGGCTAACTTAAGAATATTATTTGAAAGAGCTAAACAATTTGAAGATACTAGTTTTAAAGGGATATTCAACTTTATAAACTTTGTTGAAAAATTGAAAAAAGCAGATAGTGATATGGGAGAGGCTAAGACCTTATCAGAAAACGCAGATGTTGTTAGAATAATGAGTATTCACAAAAGTAAGGGTCTAGAATTCCCAATAGTAATTTGCGGTGGAATGGGTAAAAGATTCAATAAAATGGATATGAATAGAGGAATTCTATATCACCACGAACTTGGATATGGCCCACAGGTTGTAAACTTAGAAACTAGATTATCATACCCTTCAATGATGAAAGAAGCTATGAAAAAGCAGATGACTGTTGAGATGCTTTCAGAGGAAATGAGGGTTTTATATGTTGCATTTACTAGGGCAAAGGAAAAACTGATAATAACAGGTGCTGTAAATGATGTTGAAAAGAATTTACAAAAATGGGCAGTTAATTCTCAAAAAATGACAAAGAATAATAAATTAGATAAGTACAATCTTTTAAAATCGGCATCATTTTTAGATTGGATAATGTCTGTTGCAATAGCCCACAAAGATGCAAGAGGAATACAGCCACTTGATTATAATATTCTTGAAAAGAAAGATAATTCTGAGTGGAAATTTAAAATTCATAAGAGAGAAGATTATACACTTACAAATGAGGATGAAGAGGAAATAAATTTAGCTGATATTTTAAGAGAAGAGCTTACAAGTAGTAGAGAAGTTGACTACAGTGAAATAGTAAGAAATAGGTTAGATTTTAAATACCCATATCAAAAGAGTGTAGAAAAATCTGGAAGTATATCTGTTACTGAGATAAAGAGACTTTGGAATCTTGAAAGAGAAGAAGAGGATAGAGTAGCACTTGAAACAGAGGAGAACCTATTTGTTGAGGATATAGGAAATATTGATATTGAAAATCCTAAAATTAAAGAAGATAATCTTGAAATAGATATTAATGAAATTGAATTGAGTAGAAATAATAAAAAAACGGAAATAAAAAGACCTAAATTTATTCAAGAAAATAAAGATGAGAAACTAAGTCCTACACATAAAGGTAGTGTTGTTCATCTAGTTATGCAGATAATAAATATGGACAGAGTAAATACAATAGATGAAATAAAAAATCAAATTGAAGAATTTGTCCAGAAGGAAATAATAACTCAGAAAGAAGCTGATGTAGTCAATCCATTTAAGATTTATAAATTCTTTAAATCAGAACTTGGAAATAGAATGAAAAATGCAGAATTTGTTGGAAGAGAAAAGGCATTCTACACAGAAATTAATATGAAAGATTTATTTGCAAAAGAGGGGATAGATTACGACGAAAGTATAATGCTAAGAGGAATAATTGATGCTTACTTTGAAGAAAATGGAGAAATTGTACTTTTAGATTATAAAACAGACTTTGTAAATGAAGAAAATAGAGAAGAAGTTGTGGATAGATATAGAAAGCAGCTTGAGGTTTATGCAAAAGTAATTGAAGAAATAACAGATAAAAAAGTAAAAGAACAGTATATATATTTATTTGGTGTAGATGAATCTGTTAGAATAGATACATAGGCTATTTTTTAGCTAGTTGGAAAATAATGATTTGAAAGGGAGGGGAATTATGAGATTTATTCATACATCTGATTGGCATCTAGGTAAAAACTTAGAAGGTCATTCGAGAATAGAAGAGCAGAGAATGTTTTGCTCGGATTTTGTTAAGATAGTAGAAGAAAATAATGTAGATATGGTTGTAATAGCTGGAGATGTATACGATACATCAAATCCATCTGCAGAAGCAGAAAAATTATTCTACTCTACTGTATCTAAAATAGCAGCAAATGGAAAAAGATGTGTCATTGTGATTGCGGGGAATCATGATAGCCCAGAAAGAATAGAGGCGGCATCTCCACTTGCATTTGAACAGGGAATACTATTATTTGGAAATCCTTTAAGCAAAACATCAACTGGAAAATTTGAAGGATTTGAGATAATAGAATCAAAAGAAGGAATGACAAAATTAACAATAAATGGAGAAAAAGTAAATGTACTAACTCTTCCATATCCAAGTGAAAAAAGATTAAATGATGCATTTGAAGCTGAAACAGATGAGGATAGACAAAAGACTTACTCTCAAAAAATAGGTCAGATATTTAAAGAATTACAGGAAGATTTTGAAGAGGATAGTATAAATATAGCTGTATCACATCTTTTTGTTGTAGGAGGTGAGAGCTCTGACTCTGAAAGACCTATACAATTAGGTGGAAGTCTTTTAGTTGAGAGAAAGGATTTACCAGATAAAGCAAATTATGTTGCATTAGGACATCTTCATAAGCCACAGAAAGCATCGGAGCTTGGATGTTCATATTATTCAGGATCTCCACTTCAGTATAGTAAAAGCGAGAGAATATATGCAAAAGGTGCAAAACTTGTAGAAATACATCCAAATGAAAAGCCTAAACTTGAAGATATAATGTTTAATAACTACAAGCCTATAGAATTATTCAAGTGTAGAGGAGTTCAAGAAGCATTAGATATATGTGAACAAAATCGGGGAAGAAGCATGTGGTCTTATTTTGAAATAAAGACAGATGAAGTAATAAGTCAAGAAGATATAAAAGCTATGAAGAAAAATTTAGCAGATATTATAGAAATTAAGCCTGTAATAACATATCAACAGGAAGAAAAAACTGTAGATTTAAAAACTAAATCTATGGCTGAATTATTCAGAGACTTCTACACTTTTAATAAAGGAGTAGAGCCAAAAGGAGATGTAATGGATATGTTTATGAAAATCGCTGGTGAAGAAGGGGGAGAAGAATAGGCATGAGGCCGATAAAACTGGAAATAAAAGGTCTTAATAGTTATGTCAATAAACAGACTATAGATTTTGAACAATTGACGGAAAGAGGCCTTTTTGGAATATTTGGAAAAACTGGTAGTGGAAAGTCTACAATTTTAGATGCTATAACACTTTCTCTATATGGGAGTATTGCTAGAAACACTAAGGAATATATAAATAGTTTATCTGAAAAAGCAGAAATAAACTATGAGTTTGAAATAGGTTCAAGAAGATATGTTGTGGATAGACATATAGTTAGAAGCAAATCTGGTGGAATAAAAACATCTTATGCTAGAGTTATTGAAAAGCTAGGAGATGGAAGTGAAAATGTACTTGCAGATAAGGTAAATGAAGTAAATGAAACTATAATAAAAATAATTGGACTAACAGCAAATGACTTTACTAAGTCTGTAGTACTTCCACAGGATAAGTTTAACGACTTCTTAAAACTAGGTGGAATAGATAGAAGAAATATGCTAGAAAGAATATTCAACCTAGAAAAATACGGAAAAAAATTAATAGAAAGTGTAAGAAATAGAAAGAATAAAACAAAAAATCAAGTTGATATGCTACAAGTATCATTATCTCATTATGAAGAGGTAAGCGATGAAAAATATGATGAGATGATAAAACAATTAGAAGAAGATAAAGAAACTTGTAGAGTAAAAACTAGACTACATAAAGAAAAAGTAGAAAAATACGAGATAGATAAGGTAGTATACGAAAATCAAAAGCAATACAACGATGCTAAAAATCTTCTAAAAGTTTATGAAGATAAAAAAGAAGAAATAGAAGAAAAAAGAAAGAAAATGTCTAGGTCAGAAAATGCTAATATGATAGATCCTTATATAGACAATGTTGAAAAACTTCAAAAGCAATTTGAAGAGTCTAAGAATCAATTAAAGGTTATTGAAGATGAGATTAGGTTTATAAAAAAGGATTTAGAAATATCAAGAGCTAGATTTGCTGAGATAGAAAGAAAAAAAGACGATACAATACCTAGACAGAGCGAAGAAAAGGTAAAATTAGAGAGGGCTATAAGTTTATCAGAGGAAACAGAAGAATTAAAAGAAAAATTAAGTTTATTAAAAAATAAGGTAGATAAATTAGAAGCTCAGAAAAAAGAGCTTATAAAAAATATAGAGGATATAAAGGCTCAACAAACTCTTTACGCTGGAAAAATAAAAGATAGTGAAAATAGATTATCAGAAATAAATGTACCTGCTGCATATCGTCAAAATATAGAAAAAGGATATGCATATATAAAAGAATTAAATGAAGTAAAAAAAGAATTAGAAAAAAATGAATTGGATTTACAAAAATGTGAATCTGAATACAATGAAAATAACATAGCATTAAAACTAGTAGGCAGAGATAGAGATTCTGTAAATGAAAGAATAGAAGAAATAGAAAATAGATTGACTATAATGTCTAAAAATGCACCTCTTAGCAATGAAGAAATAACTAAAAAAACTGAATATGTTACAGAAATGCGCTCAGAACTTAGAGGATTAAAGCAGTTAGAAGAAGAAAGAGATAAGCTTCAAAATGAACTAAATGACTGCTTAGAAAAAAGACATAGAATAAGCAGAGAAATATCGACTTCAGAGGATAGGGTTTCTAAAGTAAGAAAAGATATAGATACTGCAAAGAAAAATATAGATGAATTTAAGTATTTAAATAGAGTATCTGATATAAGAAAAGAACTTGAGGATGGTAAGCCTTGTCCAGTTTGTGGTTCATTAGACCATATAAGGACAGATAGTACTAATTACGATGATAGAATAGAGTATTATGAAGGTATTTTAAATAAAGAAAAGGAAAATGAAAGAGAAGAAATTGAAAGACTAGATTCATTAAAAATAAAGAGAAGTGGTTATTTATCTGAAGAAAAGATAAAAACTGAGGCTATAAATAAGAAAAAAACAGAAATAGGAGAAAGAAATTCATTAGATCTTTCAAAGAAATACGACTCTGAAACTAGAAATCTTGAGGCAGAAAAAAGAGCTATATCAGATTGGAATAATGAAAAAAATAGATTAAATGAAGATTTAAGAAGATATAAAGAAGACCATTCTAGAAATGATAAAGAATTTGCCAGAATAGAAGAGTTATTAAAGGGAATAATGAAACGTAAATTGGATCTGTCAGAAAAGGTATCTGAGTTAAAAAATAAAAAAGATAAGCTAGAATTAGAGATTGTATCTATAAAAAGAATAACTAAGGTAGATGATATATTCTCAAAAGTTGAAGAAATAAATGCAAATGAAATAGAATCAGAAAAAGTTGAAAAGGAATTAGCTGAATTTAGAAGTATTAAGGCTAATATAGACAAAACATTTGATGATTATAAAGCAAATATTCATTCTATAGAAGTCGAAGTTTCTTCAATAGAAAAAGATTTTGAAGGTAATAAAAAGCAATACTCAGAAAAAAATGACGAAATACAGAGAATAACTAAAGGAAAGAATCCTAAAGAACTTCTTGAAAAAACTGAGCAAGAAATAAATAAAATAAATAGCAATTATTTAGAACTTAAAAAGGACTTTGATGAAAAGAGTAAAGCAAGGGAAGATAAGGATTCTCTTAGAAGTAAGATACAGGGAGAGTGCAATACAACAGAAGAGCAGCTTGGATACTACAAAAATGTGTTAAAGGATATGCTTGCTAAGTATAGATTTGATAGTGCATATACTGTAAAGAAATTTGTCATGCCCACTGTAGATATTGAAATAATGAGAAAAGAAATATCTGACTACGATGAGGGTAGAAAAAACTTAGACTTTAAAATAGACGATTTAGAGAAGAAGTTGGACGGTAGAAAAGTGAAAGAGGAAGAGTTTGACGGATTAAATGAGAAAATTGTTCTATTAAAAGATGAAATAGGTGAGCTTGAAAAAAATAATGCGGTCCTATTTGACAGGATAACAGCTATGAAAAAAGACCTTGAAAAGAAGAAAAAAATAAAAGCAGAGTTTGACGAGGTTTCAAATGATTATAGACTGTTGGATGAGATTGATAGGATAATTCAGGGAAATAAATTCGTTGAATATGTAGCGACAAATCACTTAAAATATATTGCACTTGAGGCATCAAAACGACTTTCTACAATAACTAATGGAAGATATGCTCTTGAAATAAACGATGCACTAGAATTTGTAATGAGAGATAATTTTAATGGAGGAGAGAGAAGGGGAGTAGATACACTTTCTGGTGGGGAAACATTCCTAACATCTCTATCTCTTGCACTTGCACTGTCATCTCAGATACAGATGAAGGGAAATGCACCACTTGAGTTCTTCTTCTTGGATGAAGGATTTGGCTCACTGGATGTTGAATTATTGGATACTGTAATGGAATCATTGGAAAAATTACACAGTTCTAATTTAAGTATAGGAATAATATCACATGTTGAAGAATTAAAAAATAGAGTACCAGTAAAACTAGTAGTAACAGCTGGGGAAATTGGTGAAGGATCAAAGGTTAAAATCGAATATAGTTAAGTTCAAAAAGGAATACGCGAATCTACACTCCAGGCTTCAAGCTTTGTGTACTATTAAAAAAGCGTTGCTTTTTAA
>URRU01000018.1 GCA_900550335.1 uncultured Clostridium sp.
AGAATATATTAACTAAAAGTCCTGTTGTATTAATTAAAAATGGAGTTTTACTATCTCCCAATCCATTGAAAATAGCTGTAAACACAGGATTTATAAAATAAAATACCATACCTAATCCTACTATTATAAGGTATATACTTCCCTGTTGTGTTACATGCTCGTCTCCAAGTCTAAACAACTCAATCAGTGGTCGGTTAAATATTATAAGAACAGCCCCAAATAATATCGCTAAAACAATATTTATCTCTATAGCTGCTTTTATATACGCTCTTGTTTCATCTAGGTTGTGGTCTCCCATGCTCTGAGCAACCTTTACTTCTCCACCAACCCTAGATATAGCAATAAATGCAAGTGCTAACCAAGTATAAAATCCAGCAGTTCCAACTGCTGCAACGGCAGAACTTCCTGCTCTACCAACCCATAGCATATCTACTACGTTATATCCTATGTTTATAAATGATGTTCCCATTATAGGAAGTGCCAATCTTATAAGCTTGTCGGCTATTCTTCCTTCTGTTAAGTCGATTCTCCCTGCCATAAATCCTCCTATTCTTTTTCTCAAAATCCCCTATTTAATGTTTAATTTTATTATTCATTATTAATTATTTTACTCTATTTTAGAATTGAATATTAAATCTTTTACTCAACATTGAAATTGTATATTTTTTCTAGTAAATCCATTTTATATTTTAAATCATCCCTAGATTTTTGCTCTATTTTTAGCTCATTTTTAAGTGCTTCCTTTTGAGCCTCAACTTTTTCCAAGTCAAATACAAATTCTTCCATTTCAAATACTTTTTCTTTTTTCTCAAGTGCGGCCTGCATTACCTCATCGGCTATGGCCTTTCTAATTCTTTCTATCTCTTGTATCATTGTTTTTTCATCTAAATTTTCTTCTTTTTCACAAGATGCATCTAAAATATTTTCTAGCATCCTCATTTTTCCATAATTATCGTCAATAAAAGCATCCAATGCCCTTTCAAGTATCATCACTGATTTTTCATCTGCTCTTTTTGATAATACTGGATGAAGCTTTAGTGTGAGCAATTTTAAGCTATCCCTCATTCTTTCCTTTTCTCTAGAGTTTAATCTATTTCTTTTTAAATAATCGTTAGCTTTTTGTATCCGCTCTTTTTTATTTTCTATTATTTCAATCAGTCCTAGCTGCTCTGATTCTGCAATTTCTCTGATTTTATTTTCGTCTATATCCTTATCTGACTTCATATAATCATTAGCTAGTTCTAACTTTCTCAAAATCATTCTTCTTTCAACTTCCGTCTGAAGTATTGCAAGTTCGTACATTCCAAAGTGAGACTGATAAGTCGATTTTATGAGTACCTCTTTTTTAATTATATTCTCTGCTCTATCAAGGACAGCTTCTGCAAAGTCCTCTTTTACTGACTGATATTCTTTTTTTAGATTTATTCTTCTATCTATGTTTAATACGCTCATATAGCCATCCTTTCTCTAATTTTTATTATTTGTTCTATTGATTTTTATATTTTAATTTCCCTTCATTTAATATAATAGAACAAAAAAGAAAGAAAATAAATACTTCTATTAAAAAAATGATTCTTTCATTTCTTTTAATTTGTTTTGTAATTTTCTTTTGTTTATATTAATCAATCTCTTTTATTTATATTAATTAAATTTTTACAATTAATAGATATTATTTTTTTCATTTTTGTGGTAACATTTCTTTATAGAAAAATTTATTATAGGGTGGTGATTCTTATTAATACTAATGAAAAATTTGTTAAGAAATATTTCTTCTTTGATATAGATGGGACTCTTTCTACAGGTTTTCCTGATCCTTTTGTTCCAGAATCTACAAGAAGAACATTAAAAAAATTAGAGGAAAATGGTCATTTTTTAGCTATTGCAACTGGTAGAAGTCATGCAAAAGCTGTCGAACTTTTAGATGAGCTTGGATTTGACAATATGGTAAGTGATGGTGGAAATGGTATAACTATAAATAGAGAGCTTTTACACATAGAGCCTCTTAATAAAGAGAACTGTATTGCTCTTTTAAGGGAAGCAGATAGTAGAAATATTCCTTGGGGCATTTCTATAGATAATTCAAAAACTAGATACACTAAAAATAATGATTTTGTGGATGTTACAGAGGATGTTTACATGACTACTATTGTAGATCCTGATTTAGATATAGAAAAAATCGATACATACTACAAACTTTACATAGCATGTAAGCCAGAAGAGGATAATACTCTTGAAGCTTTAAAAAATCTTCCTTTTGTTAGATTCCACGATGCTTATTTATTCGTTGAGCCAGACGATAAATCTGTAGGAATAAAAGCTGTTATGGATCATTTTGGTGCTCCTTACAAGGATGTAGTTGTATTTGGAGATCAGAAAAATGACTTAAAAATGTTCAGAGATGAGTGGACTTCTATAGCTATGGGAAATGCTATAGACGAATTAAAAGAAAAAGCCGACTTTGTAACAAAAGATGCGGACAAAGATGGAATAGAATATGCTTGTAAGCATTTTGGCTGGATAGATTAATTTTTTAAAAATAAAGGCGTAAGTGAAATTTTAAAAACTTTTTCGAGTTATAATAGCAATCTCCTCTCCAGGCGATCGAGTCGCATTGTCGAGTTCGATTTGCTATTATACCCTCTCAAAAGTTCATTTTTTAAATTTCGCTTTACGCCTTTATAATTTTATCTCTTTTGCACACCGTAGCTCATCAAAGATTATCAAACTTTTCAAATAACCTCCAATCCAAAATGTTGATAAAAACATCAATAGTAGAAAGTAATAAAAAATTAATACAAGTTTTTATACACTTTAAACTCTTTTACCAACTTTTCTGGTGAAAATTTTAATATCTGAGATAAATATAATGTGTAGCACAGTTATTTTGGGAGAAAACTCGATTGGGTTAGGATAATAGTAAACCGAACTCGACAATGCGACTTGTTCGCCTGGAGAGGAGGTTACTATTATTCGAGCCAAAAGAGTTTTCCCTAAAATATGCAGTTATAAACATTGCCATTTATTTTTAAGATTCTACCAGAATTTTATGCATTATTTCTGATGGATTTATTATTTCTAGTTTTGTGCATTTTTTTAATTCTTTTTCAAAGTAAGGGAAGTGTGTGCATCCAAGTATTATGGCTTCAACCTTATTTTCCTCAAAGAATTCTACTGCAAGGTCAAGGTGGTTGTCAGCTATTATGTTTTTAGCTTCTTTTTTGGCTTCTACATCTAATACGACTGGAAGTATTCCTATTCCTATTACATTGCAGTTTTTATTTTTTTCAACTATTGTTCTCTCTATTCCCGCAAGTCCTTGGTTGTTCGCTGCAAATACACCTACTGAGTTGTAGTTTACAGCTATTTTTTTGTATGCATCCATTGGAGTTACTATCACAATTTCTTCTTCTTTTGATAGCTTTTCCATATCAACCGCCGAGCTAAGAGAGTTGCAATATACTAATATTTTTTCTATTCCTTTAGATTTAATTGTTTTTATTATTTTTTTCATTTCCAATTCTTTTGTTTCCTGTGGCATAGACTGGAATTTTGTCTGCTCAACAGGATTTTCAGATACTGGAAATTCCTCAGTTTCTAATCCTTTACTTTTTAGAAACTCCCCACCCATAAGTGTGTCTATTGGAGTTCCTGCTATTACTGCTATTTTTTCCATATTTTCATCCTTTTTTCTCTATTTTTTCTTTTTCTTCTTTTGTTTGTGTTTAGTGTTACTTTGAATTTTATTTTTAATTTCACTTTAGTCAACCTTCTTTACAAATACCAATTCTTTTTCTGTAGATTCTTCTTCAGAATATCTAAATTCATCCAAATCAAATCTTTTTACACCTTCTATATCGTCTATTTTATTTTCGGCTATGTATCTAACCATGTACCCTCTAGCCTTTTTAGAAGCTGTAGATTCAACTTTTAGCTTTCCATATTTTTCAACTTTAAATGTGCAAGTTATTAGCTTTACTTTTGATTCAGATTTCTTGTTATCAAAATATTTCTCAACAGTTTTGCTGTATTCTTTTGATGCTAAATTAAGCACTATTCCTTCTCCACCTAAATCTTCAGATATGCTCCCTGATATACTTCCATTCCAAAATGAGTATAAATTCGCTTTGTCGTTTACTTTTACTTTTGTCTGCATTTCAAGTCTGTACTCGTCTATCATGTCAAAAGGTCTAAGCACACCATAAAGACCGCTTATTATTCTAAGGTGCTCGTTTAAAAATTCTATACCTTCTTTTGAAATACTTTCTGGCGCTATACTTTTGTATTGTATTCCATCATAGGCAAATATAGCTGGAGTTTTTCCTGTAAATTTAGGACTTTCACTTCCACTCTTAGAATCTTTACAACAAGATATAGGCTTCATTCTTTGGAATCTACAATAGTTTAACTGGGCTAGATTTTCTTTTATCTTCATTATTGCCCGTATTTCCTCAGTGATGTACTCCTTCATGTGCTTTAATACTTCATTTGATTTTTCATAAAGTTTTGGACAACTTAGTTCATTTTCGTCAATTAGATTTTTCCAGTCATCAGATTTTCTCATATTTTTGGCTGGAGATATTATTGTAATCATTTTTTCCACCCTTTTCCTTTTTTTAGAATTTATTGGTATTTAAGTCTGTCTGAATTATATTTTTATTATTTCTCTTATATAAGATTATCCTCTTTTAAAAGTCTATATAATGTCTGATCAAAGTTAAATTCTTTCATAAGATTATCCACTTCTTTTAAAGCTTTTTCTCTTTTTTCTTTTGATATATTTGATTTTACAGCTCTAACTAATATATTTTTAGGTGAATGTGCTATGTCTATAAATTCAAGTAGTTGAGTTTTATATCCTACACTTTCAAGCAGATTTGCTCTTATCGCATCCGTCATAAGTGCTGCCACTCTTTCTTGTATTATTCCATAATTTGTAAGTATTGATAAATCCTCTGATTTCATCTGAGCGTTTAACTCATGCTGGCAACAAGGCACTGAGAATATCATTTTAGTGTTCCATTTTATTGCATTGTAAAGCGCATAATCTGTAGCTGTATCGCATGCGTGAAGTGTTATCACCATATCGACCTTGTTGTTGTACTTATATCCATTAATATCTCCTAGTTCAAAGTGAAGATTTTCATAGTTGTATCTTTTTGCGATTTCGTTACATTTTTTTATTACATCTTCTTTTAAATCAAGACCTATCATTTTTACATTTATTTTCTTTATTTCTACAAAGTAGTAGTAAAGTACAAATGTTAAGTAAGATTTTCCACATCCAAAGTCCAAAATTGTAAGCTCTTTATAGTCATTTTTTCTTATTTCGTGGTCTATTAATTCAATGAATTTATTTATCTGTTTGTATTTATCGTACTTAGATTTTACAACTTTTCCTTCTTTTGTAAATACGCCTAAATCAACTAAGGCAGGTACATTCATTCCCTCTTTTATTATGTATTCTTTTTCTTTGTTGTGCGATTTTGACCGTTTAGCCTTTGTCGCATTGCTTCCACCTTTTCTTCCAAAGAACACTTTTCCTTTTTTAGAGATTTTTATGTTGAAAGTTTCTTCTTCTGACCAAGCATCTAGCTGTTTAAAATCCTCTTCCATAAATTCAAATATTTTAGATTCTAAGCTAGATATTTCAATATTTTCATGAAATACCTGCTTTTCAGTGAATTTTTCAACCTGATAGAATTCTCTTCCCTTTGCTTCTTTTAGGTTTATATTTACTTTTTTGTATTCCACATCTTTATTTTTTCTATTGCTTATAACTATTTTGTATGGCTTTGAGTTTGCCATTTCTTTTATAGCATTTTTTAATTCTTCCACAGTAACTTCTCCTTTTTTATAATTCGTTAATTTTCATTACTTTCTATACTTAATTACTTTTCCTTATTTTGCAAGAAAATCCAATAACGCATACCATATTTTTAACGCCGAAATTATATCTAGTTTCTCTTCTGGAGTGTGTATATCTATCATGTTTGGCCCGATTGATATTGCATCCAATCCCTCTACGCCATCCACAAAGAATCCAACCTCTAACCCAGAATGTACTGCCAATTCCTTAGATTTTCTTCCGTATATTTTTTCTACGCTTTCATTAAATGCTTTTCTTAATTCAGACTCTTGTCTAAATGCCCAACCTGGATAAGAGTATTTTATTTCCATTTCTGTGTTTGTATCATTTGAAAGTTTTTCCATATCAGATTTTATTTCGCTTATTCTTAAATCTGAACAACTTCTGCATTCATTTAATATTATTATTTCGTCATCTAAAGTAGTTATAGTTCCTAGGTTGTCAGATGATTCAACCAAGTCCTCTATATCCTCGCTCATTGTCAATACTCCATTTTTAAACATCTTAATCCAAGAAATTAGTCTATCTTTTGCAGATTTTTCTACTACTCTTAAATCCTCTTGACCTACTTTTTTAGATTCTACATTTTCTAAATCTATATTTTTTAATTCCAATCTTTCTAGTTCTACTTTCTCTGAATCCAATTTTTCTAACTCTATTTTATCTAACTTTAATTTTTCTACTTCTATTTTTATTCTATACTCAGAGTTTGCGTATTCTTTTATTATAGTTCCTTTTGATTTTTCAACACTTGCCTCTACATTTTCTAAATCTTTTCCTTCTACAAGTATCACTGTTTCAGATTTAGAAGGTATTACATTTGGAGCTTCTCCAGATTCTATAGATACAATCTCAAATTCTATATTATCAATCATAATATTTTCCAATATCTCTGCTGCTAATTTTATCGCATTAGCTCTTCCTCTGTGTATATCAGATCCAGAATGTCCACCTTTTAACCCAGATATTTTTAATTTACAAGCTACTGGATTTTCTAATTTCGACTCTACTCTTTCGAATTTTATTCTATTTTCAAATGCCATTCCCCCAGCACAACTAGCAATTATTACATCTTCCTCCTCAGAGTCTATGTTTATAAGAGTTTTAGATTTTAGCTTACTCATATCTAAATTTTCCGCCCCTATAAAACTCCCCTCTTCATCTGATGTAAATACGCATTCTAATGTTGGATGTTTTATTTTTTTATTATCCATTATGCTCATCATATATGCGACTGCTATTCCATCATCGCCGCCAAGAGTTGTCCCCTTTGCTCTGAGCATTCCATTTTCTGTGTATAATTCAAGTGAATCTGTATCAAAGTTATGCACATTTCCACTTTCTTTTACACAGACCATGTCAGTATGTCCCTGTATCATCACAGAATCCCTATCTTCCATTCCCTCAGATGCAGGCACATACACAATCACATTATGAAACTCATCTTGATAAGTTTCATATCCTCTATCTTCAGCAAATTTTTTTATAAAATCGCTTACTGCCTTTTCTTTTCCAGAATTTCTAGGTATATCCGAAATCATTTTGAAGCATTCATATGTCTTATACTCCATGTTTTCAGATTTTAGGTATTCTATTAAAGAGTCCACTGTTGATATTTTTTCGATATTATTTTTAAACTCATCTGAGTTCAATTTGTTTTTTAAGCTATCTATATTTAATTTTGTATTAGACATATTGACACCTCGATTTCTATATTTTAATTTCCATTCTATATTTTAATTTCCATCATCTACTCCCTGGAAAAATTTAATTATATTTCCCAGGTAATACTCTTCATTTCCACAATCTTTATTTGAATAATTTTTATTTGAATAATTTTTATTTAAATAATTTTCATTTGAATATTCTTCATTTGAATATTTTTTCCCTGAATAATATTCATTATGATGATTCCTTACAACCTCTAAGAAAACGTTATTTGCATTTATTTCTTTCAATATTTCGTAGCTATATTCTGAATGATTGTAATAGCATTGAATTTTTTTAAGATTAATATTTCTAAGTTTTCCATTAGTAAGTTTATTTAGTATAACTATTATCGATTTGTCTATTATATTTATTTTCTGTCTACTTTTTCCTACATCATGCAAAAGCCCTACTTTTACAAGCAGCTCTTCATTTTTTATAAGATTTTCTTTTGCAGAAAATATTATTTCCTTATCCAATATTTCCCCATTTGTAAGTGTGTAGCCACCTTCAAAATTATTTCCTTTTTTTAATTCATCTATTATATTTTCTATCTCTTTAGCCACCCTGACACTGTGCTTTTGCTCAGATTTTGAGATAGCATTAAAAATTTCATACTCTTTCTTATTTAGTTTTGATTCTACATACTTATAATCATCTTCATTTATTCTATCAGTCAAATTCATTATGAATTGTCTTACTCTTTTAGTAAGCATAAATTTTCCTTCTTTCTTATATTGAACTTCTTTTTAATTCTATTCTATTTTTTACTTTTGTTCTCTATAAACTTTAACTTTTTCCTCTTTTTCATTATATTTCACTTCTTTTTAATTATACCATATAGACTTTTTATCTTCATTACAATAAGCATACAAATATAAATCTCATTCTCATTTTTCAACTTCATTTCATACTTAAAAGAACAAATAATAGAATTAAAAAGGCTGTTGCAAAAATTGCAACAGCCTTTTTAATTCTATTATTGTTCATGATGCTTTTCTTTATACTCATTAAACATAGCTTCGTCTTGAGCTCTTTTTTCTTCAATGGCTTCGTTAAGCATCATATCTTTAACTTTCATAAGTCTTGTCTGATTTCCTCTTTCATTTTCGTCAAGTTTCATTGTTATGTATTTGATAGTTTCCTGAAGCTGAGGTATCATTACATATTCAAGTGCATTAACACGACGTCTTGTTTTTTCGATTTCATCAGCAAGTAGATTTGCTTCTTTTTCCATAGCTGCTAGTTTTAACATTATTGGGAATACCCTAGATAATTCACTTATCGCAGCATCTAGTTCTCCTGAAGTTGTTGCAAATCCATATGAGTATATGTCTGTAACATCATTTGTAGTTGTTTCAAAGTCAAATACTGGTACATCAACACTCATTACGTTCTTTTTATCAACGTTTACTATTACACCCTGTTTTGGATACATAAGTGCTTCTTCAACAGCCTGTGATGACATTACAGCATTTGCTATACTGAAATTCTGATAAACACCGCTTATCATTATTTCAACTTCTTCACGTAAAACCTTATTTTCTCTTGCTAAATCTAAGAAGGTTTTCATTAGCTCATCACGTTTGTCTTTTAGAAGTTTATGTCCTCTACTGGCAACACTCAGACGCTTTTTTAAAGAAGCAAGTACCATTCTGGTAGGATTTACATTTAGTCTTGCCATAGCCTACTCCCCCTTCTTTTATTTAGCATCTGGATCATATGTTTCTTCAGGGTAGTATTTTTCTATGTTAGCATCTTTTATACGTTTTAACTCACTCTTAGGAAGTATAGTTAATAATTTCCATCCTATTTCAAGAGTTTCTTCTATTGATCTATTAGTTTCGTATCCCTGATTTACATATTCCATTTCAAAAGCATCGGCAAATTTTGCATACTTTTTATCTATGTTTGTAAGTGCAGCTTCACCAAGTATTGACATAAGCTCTTTAGCTTCTTTACCACGAGCATATGCAGCGAATAACTGGTTCATTGTATCTGCATGGTCTTCTCTAGTTTTTCCTTTACCTATACCTTTGTCTTTTAGACGAGATAGTGAAGGAAGTACGTTTATTGGTGGTGTAACACCTTTACGATAAAGTTCACGAGAAAGTATTATCTGTCCTTCTGTGATGTATCCAGTTAAGTCTGGTATTGGATGAGTTTTATCATCTTCTGGCATTGTTAATATAGGTATCATTGTTATTGAACCTTCACAGCCAAGTTTTCTACCAGCTCTTTCATACATTGTAGCAAGGTCAGTATATAGGTATCCTGGATAACCTCTTCTACCTGGAACTTCTTTTCTTGCTGCAGATACTTCACGAAGAGCTTCTGCGTAGTTTGTTATATCTGTTAATATTACTAGTACGTGCATGTGTTTTTCAAATGCAAGATATTCTGCAGCTGTTAACGCCATACGTGGAGTAGATATACGTTCAACAGCAGGGTCATTTGCTAAGTTCATGAATAGTACTGTTCTATCTATCGCACCTGTTCTTTTGAAGTCAGATACGAAGTAATCTGCTTCTTCGTATGTTATACCCATTGCAGCGAATACAACCGCGAAGTTAGATTCACTGTTAAGAACCTGAGCCTGTCTAGCTATCTGAGATGCTAGTTCTGCATGAGGAAGACCTGATCCTGAGAATATAGGAAGTTTCTGTCCTCTAACTAATGTGTTTAGTCCATCTATTGCAGATACACCAGTCTGTATGAATTCAGACGGATAGTCACGAGCTGCAGGGTTCATAGGTAACCCATTTATATCTAATTTCATTTCTGGTATTATTTCTGGGCCACCATCTTTTGGTCTACCCATACCATCGAATACTCTACCTAACATTTCTTCTGATACGGCAAGTTCCATACCATGTCCAAGGAATCTTACCTTACTTTCAGCTAGGTTTATACCTGCTGAGTTTTCGAATAACTGAACAAGAGCATTATTTCCATTAACTTCTAGTACTTTACATCTTCTTTTTTCACCAGAAGGAAGTTCTATTTCTCCAAGTTCATCGTATGTTACTCCTTCTACGTCTTTAACAAGCATAAGTGGTCCGGCCACTTCTGCAATAGTCTTATACTCTTTTATCAATTACTCCACCTCCTTAGCTGTTAAGTCTGCTAAGCAACTTACCATTTCTTCATCTATTGCTGCGTAAACTTCATTTACGTCTTTTTCTTCTACGTATTTAAATCTTCCTATTCTTTCTCTTACTGGAAGTTCTACTAATTTATCAAAATCAGCTCCGTTTGCTATTGCTTCTGCACTTCTATTGTAGAATAACATTATTAATCTTAATAATAGGAACTGTTTGTTTAGTGAAGAGTATGTATCTACATCGTGGAATGCATTCTGATGTAAGTAGTCTTCACGTATTGTTCTTGCTATTTCAAGTTTTAATCTATCTGAGTATGAAAGTGCATCCACACCAACTAGCTGTACTATTTCCTGAAGTTCTGCTTCTTCCTGAAGTAACTTCATCGCATCTGCTCTATTTGTTGACCAGTATTTATTAACGTTTTTATCAAACCATTTGTTTAATCTGTCTACATATAGAGAATAACTTGATAACCAGTTTATAGCTGGGAAGTGACGTTTGTAAGCAAGGTCACTATCTAGTCCCCAGAATACTTTTACTATACGAAGAGTAGCCTGAGAAACTGGTTCAGAAGTATCCCCACCTGGAGGTGAAACGGCACCTATTGCAGATAGTGCACCTTCTCTTCCTTCTGTTCCTAAACTTATTACTCTACCTGCTCTTTCATAGAACTGAGCTAGACGAGATCCTAAGTATGCTGGGTAACCTTCTTCACCTGGCATTTCTTCAAGACGTCCTGACATTTCACGAAGAGCTTCGGCCCATCTTGATGTAGAGTCTGCCATAAGTGCTACTGAGTATCCCATATCTCTGAAGTATTCTGCTATTGTTATACCTGTGTATATAGATGCTTCACGGGCTGCAACCGGCATATCTGAAGTATTAGCTATAAGTATAGTTCTCTTCATTAGTGATTCACCAGTTTTAGGGTCCTGAAGTTCTGGGAACTCACGAAGAACGTCTGTCATTTCGTTTCCACGTTCACCACAACCTATATAAACAACTATTTCTGCGTCTGCCCATTTAGCAAGCTGATGCTGAACAACTGTTTTACCACTTCCGAAAGGTCCCGGTACAGCTGCAACCCCACCTTTTGCTATAGGGAACATTGTATCTATAACTCTCTGTCCAGTTACTAGAGGCATATCTGGAACTAGTTTTTCTTTGTATGGTCTAGCAACTCTGACTGGCCATTTCTGCATCATAGTTAATTCTTTTTCTGATCCATCTTCAAGAGTAAGAACACAAACTGTTTCTTCTACAGTGAATTCACCAGATTTTATTTCTTTAACAGTACCTTTTACTCCTACAGGAACCATTATTCTATGTTCTACAACAACAGTTTCCTGAACTGTACCTATTATATCTCCAGTCTGTACAGCATCTCCAACAGCTACTTTAGGAACAAATTCCCATTTTTTATCTCTGTCTATTGCTGAAACATCTATACCTCTTGATATATTAGATCCTGCAACTTCCACCATTTTTTCTAGTGGACGCTGGATACCGTCGTACATATTTTCTATAAGCCCTGGTCCAAGTTCAACGCTTAGAGGCGCATGTGTTGATACAACTTTTGTTCCTGGTCCAAGACCTGCTGTTTCTTCATATACCTGAATAGATGCTTTATCTCCACGCATCTCGATTATTTCACCTATAAGTCCCTCATCTGAGACACGAACCACGTCAAACATGTTGGCTTCCTGCATACCTTCAGCAACAACAAGTGGTCCAGATACTTTAACTACTTTTCCTTGGCTCATTTTATCACCGTTTCTTTCTATATTAATAAAATTAATAATTTGTTTTCTTACTTATCTCCGAAAAGAATATCAGCTCCAACTGCTTTTTCTACATTCTTTTTAACTCCTGCTATTCCTATTCCTAGGCTTCCGTCAACTCCTGGTATTGGGATAATAGCTGGTGTTATTAGTGATTTATAGCTGTCTATTTCTTCGATCATATCTTTGCATAGACCTTCTGTTATGTAGATAATAGCGAAATTCTCTTCAGTTACAAGTTCGTGTAGAATTTTTTTAGCTTCGTCTGAGTTCATACAAGGGTATGTATCTAGTCCAACAGCTTTGAATCCTACTACGCTATCTCTGTCACCTATTACTCCTATTCTATACATAACTTACTCTCAGCCTTTCTCTTATTCTATCTGATGGAAGTCCAGCTAATTTACCAGCCATTATTATTCTAGCTGCTTTTATTTCATTTTCTTTAGCTAGTATATAGCCAACTATTGCTTCTATTCCAAAAGATTTATATCTTGAATCTTTTACATATTCCATCAAACGATTATCACATAATTTTTCAAGCATTGTGAAACTGCCATTTTCTTTAAGCATTGGAATACTTTCAGCAAGAACATCTGATAATCCGTAAGAAACTAATTTCTCAGCGAATGATTCAAGCTGTTCATCGTATCCACCTATAAAGAATTTTTCTGTTATATTTCCACCTTCTATAAACACTTTTGAGAAGAAGTCCCAAGACTTATTCATTCTTCTCATTCTGACAAATATTCTTAAATTAATAGTATCTATTAGAAGTTTTACATATCCTTTTAAATATGCATTTTCTGATTTATCCGCAAGTCTTATCATATCTTTATAGCATGCTTTATCTAGGATTATATCTACCTGCTGAGGATCTTTAGTTCTTCCGAATACGTCTAGAACCTCTTCTATAGCATCCTTCATCTCTGTAGACATTCCAACAAAATCTCTTTCTCTTACCATATTTACAAGATCTTTAGTATCTATACTTCCACTTCCCATAAAGAATGGTTCCGGGTCTGTTCCTAAAAATTCTGCTTTTAATATAACTTTTATATTATGGTAATCTGACTGATATAAAAATATGTTAAAGTACTCAGGATCGTGAACTATCGATTTAACGAATTCGTAAGTTCTTTTGTGTTCCCGTGTTAAAAGCACTTCAAAATCTTGTGGTTTAACATCCTGAATAGCTCCTCCATACTCCATTTCTGTAAGTACCTTTAATGCTTCTTCCGGACTTTTACTTTCAACCATTTTTTCGATTTTATCGTGGCTAAGCATATTTTTTTCTCCGCTTCTTACACAGGCAGTGGCAAATACGTAATCTCTATCGTTAATCTTTGCCAAATCAATCAATCCCCTTTCTTAAAGTGGATAAGCCTTGTATTATTCGAACAATGCCTTTACCACATCAGGTGTTATTTCTTCTTTTATATCTTCAATTATAGATTCTATTGTAGCTGTTATTTCAACTTTCCCTGCTACAACTTTGAATCCTCCACTAGCATTTATTGTTTTATTTGATAAACAAAAATCATTTCCTTTTTCATTTGCCAGAACAATTACCTTTTCTCCAACAGCTTCAGCGTCTTTAGCATTGAAAAGAACTTCTCCACATTTAACACCTATGTCAGATAAAGTATCTGCTAGAAACTCTATATATTTTTCTGTGTCCATGTTGTGGACTTCATTAACTGCTCTTTCAAAACATTCATTAACTGCATCCTGTTTAGCTTTTAGAAGCATTTTTCTTGTTTCAAGCTGAGCAAGTGAATTTCTTCTGCTGAATACTTTTTCTGATTCAGCTTTTATTTTGTTCTGGACATTTAAAAGTATTTTATCCGCATCGGCCTGTGCCTTAGCTAATATTTCCGCTTCCTGTTTTCTTGCTTCAGCAACAGCATCATCTGCATATCCCTGAGCTTCAGAAAGTATTTTTTCTGTTATTTTTTCAATACTCATTATATCCACATCCTTAAACTGTTACTGTTGTTATTATAAAGCTATTGCGTTTAACATTAAGAAAGATACTAGTAATGCTAATACGGCATATGTTTCAACCATTGCTGCATATATCATACCTTTTGCTAATTCTTCTGGTTTTCTAGCTATAAGCATTATACCAGCTGCTGCTGCTTTACCCTGAGCTATAGCTGAGAATACACCAACTATTCCTATAGGTGCTGCTGCTGCTAATATTGCTGCACCCTGTGCAACTGTTAAATCTGCTATTCCACTTCCACCCATAAGACCTATTTTAAGCATTATGATGAAAGCTATTAATAATCCATATATACCCTGAGTACCTGGTAGAGCCTGCATGATTAGTGTCTGACCGAATTTTTTAGGGTCTTCTGCTACTACTCCTGCTGCTGCTTCCCCAGCTATACCTACACCTATCGCACTTCCTATACCTGCTATTGCTGCTAATGATGCTCCTAAAATTGCTAACATTGTACCGATTGACATATTAATCTTCCTCCTTAACTATGTCGACATATTTTGTCTTTTTATCAAATGGTTCAAACGCTGTTCCTCCGCCTTTATAGAATTTACCGAAGAATTCAACGTACTGTAGTCTGCTGGCGTGAACGAAACTTCCTAATGCATTTATTGCTAAGTTGAATAAGTGTCCAAACACAGCAACTATTATTAATAATATAGATCCTTTTATTCCTCCGCCTGCTAAGCTTCCCATTGTATTTATAACCTGAGCTATAACTCCAGTGGCAAGACCTAGAGCAAGAAGTCTTGAGTATGAAAGAATATCAGCTAAATAAGAAGTTATATTGTATAAGCTTCCTAAACCGCCTGTAATCTTTCCGAATATTCCTTTTTTCTTTCTTCCTCCTGTTAGAAGAAGTCCAAGTACACCTACAATAGTCATATACTTACCTATTGTGGCAACTGTTGGCCCTATCTTTCCGCCTACTCCAAATAGAACTAAACCTATTAAAAGTATGTACCAGAAACCTATATCGCATAATGCATCGAAAGGTTTACCCTCTTTTATAAGCATGTATGCCTGTATTCCCATACCTAGGAATAAATGTATACCACCTAGTATGAATGAGAATATTAATAATTTCATAGGGTCATTTACTGGGTTAAACCAAAGTGGCTTGATTACAAAGTTGTCTATTCCGAAGAATGTCTTTGCTGCAACTGTTGGTAAATCTCCAAACCAACCACCAAATAGTGCACCCCATATTGCAGTTGAAATACCACACCAGAAGAACATATTTATAAGTTTTTTCATCATTCCCTCTAGTCTGAATTTCTTAGATATTATGAAGCATCCAACTGCCATTATTATTCCGTATGCTGCATCACTAAGCATCATACCAAAGAATATAAAGTAAAAAGGTGCTAACCATTTTGTAGGGTCTATTTCTGTATATTCAGGTAATGCGTAAAGATTTGTTATTGCTTCGAAAGGATAAACAGCTCCTTTATTGTGTAATAATACTGGTGCCTCTTCTCCTTCTGGAATTTCATTAAATTCATAATAACATTCATTAGCATCTAGCACTTTCTGAACACTTTTTTCTGCCGCTGCTGGCATATATCCGTCAAAATAGAAAGAAGCTTCTGTTTTTAAAAGCCTATTTCTTATCTGATTTCTGTCTTTTTCTATTACTGTATCGTCATATAAGCATTCTACTTTTTTGATTTCTCCTGTCATAGAAGCTATACTTGACTCTACTACTTCTTTTTCTTTTGCTATTTCTGCAAGTTCTTTCTCATAATTTCCTGTTATTTCAGCAGGTGTTCCAAACATGTTTGAGAATGTAACCTTGTTAAATCCAAACTGTCTAACACAATCTAAAACAAGTTCGATATCATCTTTTAGAGCTATTATAGATAAGTAATGTTGATCTGCATCGCTTCCGATAAGTCTAAATACTGTTCTATCTGTAGCTTCCTCTACAGCAGCTCTCATAGCTTCTATCTCTGTTACACTAGGAACAACACCCATCATAATTTCGGTACTATCTGTTTCCCTCAATTCAACAGGTATGTCATAAGAAAGCCATGGCTTTAATGAAACCATATTAGTTTCTATTTTGTTTTCTTGTCCTTTCAGATTCACAAGACTATTATAAAGCTTATAAACCTCTTCTACAGTATTTTGGATACTTTCTTTATCCTCCATAACCTTTTTGAATTCTCTCTTTGTAATAGCTCTTCTAGTCTTTATAAGAGGCCGTTTAGATTTATCGTACTGGTTAAGTGTTTCAAGCACTGTTGAAATCTTCTGAAGCTCAGCATCTATTCTGCTAACTTCATCTTCGTTGCCGTCTTTTACAACTATATTAGCCCACTCTTCATCGAGAAGCTTTTGATCCTGTGCACTTAATTCAACTACCCCAAGATCCATTAAATGTTTTATAAGCTCTTCTTTGTTGTTGCTCAGTCCTATGACAGAAAGTTTTTTCATCTTAACTATTGACATTAGACTTCACAATCCTTTCTAGAACAACCTTTACTCCAGCTTGAATGTTTTTTTCAGCTTCTGATAAAATCACTCTGCTCTTTTCTGATGTTTGTTCAATAATATCATCATATACTTTTCCTGCTTCAGCCTCAGCCTTACTTATTGCTAAATTGTATTCAGCATCGGCCTTATCTTCTGCCTCAAGTATTAACTGTGATGCTCTTTTATTCGCATCAGCTACGATTTGTTTCGCTTCCTGAACTCCATCTTTTTTAATTTTATCGGCCTGTTCTTCTGCTTCATTGATAACTTTTATTAATTCAATAGATGACATCTCTTCACCACCTGTCTTTTTGAAATTGGCCAAACTTTTTTATAATATTCTTAGATTATATTTATTATATTTTTATTTTACGATTTTGTCAATTTGATAAAGTCACTTTTTTGAATTGTTTTTTTGACTATTCTTCAATTTTCTAACTTATTTTGCATAATCATTTTCTCTTTCTATCGTTTTGAATTTATTTTGAATACGTTTTCCATTTTTTACCTAGATAATAATTTTTTGTGTAAAATTTTTATTTCTAGCTCTTTCATTTTATTATTTTTTACTTAATTTTATTGAAATTTAAACACTTTCTTTTTAAAGCTATACTTTCAGATTTATCATAATTTTGAAAAACTGTAATTTCAACTTTGATTTTTTTTGAAACTATTTGAAGTATCCAAGATTGAACCAGTATATACAACTTACTACTTTTTGCAAGTT
>URRU01000019.1 GCA_900550335.1 uncultured Clostridium sp.
CTAACGGTAGTTTAAGCCATAGAGGGCTTATTTACAGAAAAAATTCTATATACCCATTTAAAAAAGAAAAAATAAAACGTATATCAAATATTAACATTAGAAAAAGCCTAGCAAAATTTGCTAGGCTTTTTAATTTATGTTTTTAACTTTGAAAATATGTATTACTGTTCATCTTGTCCAGTATCTCCACCATTATCTGGAGGAGGTGTATTTCCATCATTATCTCCATTGTTACTTTCTGGTGGCTGATTATTTCCGCCAGAGTTATTATTGTTATTACTATTGTTATTGTTGTTACTATTTCCGCTATTTCCAGAATTTCCGCCAGAGTTTCCAGATGAATTGTTCTGGTTTTCGGCAGCTGTACTTTCATTATCTTTCTTTTCTTCAGATGGAGCAGTAGTAACTCTTGATGCAGATGTACCATCTATAAATGCTGCATTAGAGCCGTAAGATGATGTTCCACCATCCTGAAGATTTATCTTAGTAAAGTATATACCTTCTGGTTTATCGAAATCTTTTTTCTCTAAATTCTTATGTATTCTACTCATAATATTTTTCCAAAGTAGAGCAGAAGATGTACTTCCTCCACCTATATTTCTAGTTTTAACTATTTTACCTTCAGCATCCCTTACACCGGCATCATCTGCTATGTAAGTAGCACCAACATAATAAGGTGTATATCCGACAAACCAAGCTTCTTTAGAGCTATTTGTTGTACCAGTTTTACCTGCAGTAGGCATACCATTTGGAAGGGCAGCTTTTTTAGCTGTACCTTCAGTTATAACAGCTTTTAACATATCAGTCATTACATAAGCAACCTGTGGGTCAACAACTCTTTTCTTTTCTGGGTCGCTATCAACTATTGACTGATTGTCAAATGATTCAATACTAGTAAATATAGTAGGTTCTATATACTGACCGCCATTTGCTAATGCACCATAAGCGGTTGCCATTTCAAGAGGTGATACACCATAAGTTAAACCTCCAAGTGTAAGTGCAGGGAAACGTCTATCAGTATTGCTAGAATCTGAAGTTGCTTTATTATCTGCAAGTGAAGTTATACCAAAGTTTTTAAGATAGTCTATCATAACATCTACACAGTCTTCATAAGAATCACCAAGAAGCTCAGCAACCTTAACTGCAACTGTATTTGATGATTTTGCAAGACCTAATCTTAAACTCATAGAACCACCACCAGCAGTAGTAGTTTTTGGATTCCATTTTCTATTTTCTTCAAATCTATATCCACCTCTAGCATCACTAAAAGCAGTTGCCTGTGTAATAGACATAGTATCTATAGCAGGAGTATAGATTGCAAGAGGTTTTATAGTAGAACCAGGCTGTCTAGGAGTAGTCGCTCTGTTTAGAGTTTTTCTACCAGATATATTTCTACCTCCGACAAGACCTTTTATCTGTCCAGTTTTATAGTCTATAATTACAGTAGCTGACTGAGGCTGAAGAACTCCATCAGGACCTAATTTATTTCCTGGGAAGTTATTGCTATTTTTGTATTCAGCTTCGATGGCTTCCTGTATTTTAGGGTCTATAGTAGTGTTTACTATAAGACCACCATTATAGTACATGTTTTCAGCTTCTTCTCTAGTATTACCTTTTTCTATAAGAGCTGAAATAACTTCGCTTTCTATTAAATCTTCTACAGAATTTGATATACCCTGAGAATCTTCAGGTAATTTTATAACTATTTCCTCAGCTAAAGCTTCTGTATATTCTTTCTGAGTTATGTAGCCTAGTTCTTTCATTTTTCCAAGTACAGTTTCCTGTCTTTCTTTTGCATCAGGGTTGTTTACTGCCTTTCTTATAACTATAGAACCACTTTTGGCCTGTTTATAAGTTCCCTCATTTATAAGACCCCATTCATATAGTTTATCTACCATTTTTAACTCAGTTTCAGTTGGCTCATCTAAATCATCGTCTTCAGTATTTACAAAAGTAAGTATACGATGGTTTAAATCTTCCTTAGTTTCAGAGCCATCTAACTTAGCACTCTTATAAGCTGAATATTTTGATGGGTTTTTAGTTGAACCAGCAAGAAGAGCAGATTCAGCTAAAGTAAGATCTTTTGCAGATTTATCAAAATATCCTCTAGCACCTGCTTCAGCACCAGATAGCCCTTTACCTACGAAGAAGTTATTTAGGTATAATTCAAGAATATCGTCTTTTTTAAGTTTCTTATCCATTTCTACGGCATAGTAGATATCTTTGATTTTACGTGAAATTGTCTGTTCAGTACTTGTTAAAAGCATCTTTGATACCTGCATAGGTATAGTAGAACCACCCTGCCTTTTACCAAAGAACCTCATAACAACGGATCTAGCTAAACCTTTAGGGTCAAATCCACCATGTTGATAGAAACGCTCATCCTCTATAGCTACTATAGCTTTTCTCAAATATGGAGACATCTGAGATAGAGGTACGGGTGTTTTTTTATTTGAACTTGGTGCAGTGGACATCTTTTTACCGTTTGAATATAGAAGTGTAGTAGTTACATATGTTCTTTTGTTCAAATCGGCAAGTGTAACAGGCTTAACATCTCTAAGTGCAGAGAATGTAACACCTCCAACAGCTGCTATCCCAACTACAAATAAAACTAGGCAAGTAACACCGAATACTTTTATTTTTGAAAGCTCTCTTTTCTTTCTACCTGAAGGAACTTTTCTTTTTCTTTTTACAGATGAAGAAGAATTCCTTACGCCGTTAGAAGAGCTACTTGAACCTCTGCTACTATTTGCAGAAGAACTACTGCTACTAGCTCTAGTAGAGGATGATCTTCTAACAGGTGATTGTGATGAAGAATTAGAAGAACTAGCTTTCCTTCTTCTTATTTTATTATCACTATTATTATCATTTTTCATAAGTAGTTTACCTCCTTACTCTAGGACAATATTATAACATAAATACAAAATGTTTGGTATTATTAGATAAAAACAAATAAAGAGCGTGTAAGTCTTGAAATTAAAGGGAAAAAAATATATGATAATGTAAGTTGGCAAATTTTGCTTACAATTATATGTGAATATAAAAATTGATATAAAAACAAAAGATTTATTTGGAGGAGGAAAAATGTTAGTAGTAGAAAATGTTAGCCATGGATTTGGTGCTAGGGTAATACTTGAAAATGTATCATTCAGAATAAGAAAAGGGGAGCATATAGCATTAGTAGGTGCTAATGGAGAAGGAAAGTCGAGCTTCCTTAATATAATAACTAAAAAATTAATGCCTGATGCAGGTAATATAAAATGGTCTTCAAGGGTTACTGTTGGTTACCTAGATCAGCACACAGTACTTGGAAAAGGTAAAACAATAAGAGAAGTTCTAAGAGAAGCATTCCAGCATATGTTTGACTTAGAGCAAGAAATGTTACAGATGTATGAAAAAATGGGAGATGCATCTGATGAGGAAATGGCAGCCCTTATGGAAGATACTGCTGAAATACAGACTATACTTGAACACAGTGGATTCTATACAATAGATGCAAAAATACAGGAGGTTGCAAATGGACTAGGACTTGGAGAAATAGGACTAGATAGAGATGTAACTGACCTTAGTGGTGGGCAGAGAACAAAAGTACTTTTAACTAAGTTACTTCTTGAAAACCCAACAATATTAATACTAGACGAGCCTACAAACTACTTAGATGAAGAACATATAGTATGGCTTACTAGATATCTACAGGAATATGAAAATGCATTCGTACTAGTTTCTCACGACATAAGCTTCATAAATGATACTTGTAACGTTGTTTACCACCTTGAAAATGGTGAATTAAACAGATACAAAGGAAACTATGATGAATTTGAAAGATTAAATGAAATCAAGAAAAGACAGGAAGAACAGGCTTACGAAAAACAGGTTAAAGAAAGAGAAAAACTTGAAGACTTCATAGCTAGAAACAAGGCTAGAGTTGCAACAAGAGGTATGGCAAACTCAAGACAGAAACAGCTTGATAAGATGGAAATACTTGAAAGACCAAAGGAAAAAATAAAACCTACTTTCAACTTTAGAAATGCTAGAGCTGCAGGAAAGATAATATTTGAAACTAAAGATCTTGTACTAGGATATAATGAGCCACTTACAAAACCACTTAACTTCCAGCTTGAAAGAGGTAAAAAAAT
This sequence comes from uncultured Clostridium sp., assembly GCA_900550335.1. Lineage (GTDB taxonomy): Bacteria > Bacillota > Clostridia > Peptostreptococcales > Peptostreptococcaceae > Peptacetobacter. Next base: position 4,137 of record URRU01000019.1, read on the forward strand.
AGCATTAAAAGGTATGAATGGTATAGGTAAATCTACACTATTAAAAACTCTTTTAGGTATGATAAAACCTTATGATGGAGAAGTTAAACTAGGTGACTATCTAGAGGTAGGTTACTTTGAACAGGAAAGTTCAACAGAAAATAACAATACCGCTATGGACGAAATATGGCAGGAATATCCAGGTCTTACAAACTATGAAGTAAGACAGGCTCTTGCAAAATGTGGATTAACTAATGAGCATATAACTAGCTTAGTTAGAGTACTTAGTGGGGGAGAAGCAGCGAAAGTTAGACTATGTAAAATAATGCTAAAAGATATCAACTTCCTAGTACTTGACGAACCTACTAACCACCTTGATGTGGATGCTAAGGAAGAGCTTAAAAAAGCAATAAAAGAATTCAAGGGAACAGTACTTTTAGTATCTCATGAACCAGAATTCTACATGGACTTTGTAGATGATGTATGGAATATAGAAGACTTTACTACAAAAATAGTTTAATAAAAAAATAGAGATTAAAAACTAACTAAAACCTGGGTGATAATATGAAAAAGGTATTTATGAATATATGCTCTTTTTTAGTTACTATAGCTATAATTTCTATGGCTGCTGTAACTGCATTGAATTTTAGAGAAATATATTATATTGATGTATATAGACTAGATATTCCGGAAATTTCTGGATATACTGAACAAGAAATAATTGAAAACTACAATTATTTAATAGACTATAATACTAGTTTTGATGATAAAGAATTTAAATTGCCAAGTATGAAATTCTCGAGAGAAGGTAAGATACATTTTGAAGAAGTTAGAAATATATTTCACTCATTATACTACATAATGGGAATCGGGTTGTTAGCATTTATAGCTATTATTTATGAAGCATTTAAGGGAAGAACAAAACCTCTTAAAAATGTACTAAAGATGTTAATAATTCTTCCAGTTATTGTTGCAATACCGATGATGGTGGCTTTTGACAAGGTATTTGTACTTTTCCATAAGATAATGTTTAGAAATGACTACTGGATATTTGACCCAGTACTTGATCCAGTAATAAATATACTTCCAGAAGAATTTTTCTATCACGAGGCATTACTTATCGTCAGTCTAACTGTGATTATGTGGATAGCATTGCTTATAGCATATAGAATTTTTTCAGATAGAGTGGAAAAACAGAGCTAAATTTAGTAAAAATATAAAAATTGTTGATAAAAAATGGGACTGTTGTATAAACTACAACAGTCCTTTTATTATGTATTTACAAAAATAAAAATTTATTTCTTTCTAGCAAGTTCAGATATTTCGCTAAATTTTTTCATTATATAATCAAAGTTCTTTTTATTATGTGGCAACATACAGTTACTACAGTCTTTTATTCCTTTTCCTGTGTATTTAAAATTTCCACCGCAGTTTTCTCCAAGTGCATAAAGTGGACAGTAGCAGAAAAGACAGTTAAACTCATCAGGTTTGTCTGTTTTATGGCATGGGAAAAATTCACAATTCTTGTGGCAGAAAAACTTATAATTTTCGCTCATAATATCCTCCTAATTAATTTATAAGATAATAATTATTATAAATTTAAAGTTTAATAATATACAATGCTATTTTATAAATTTGTTGACATTTTATGCTATCATAATATATACTTATTGTGATTTTAGTTTGAAGGGAGGCTTGCGTGTTATGAGAACTGTACGCTAATAAACAACAAAAAGTTGCTTTTCCACTCTACGTAGTAGGGATTTTTTGTCGTGCGTACATATATTACACGGAAGTCAGATATTATATGAGAATTGATTTTTAGATACTATATTTGTATATTATGATATGGATTTAGTATATTATCATATATTTTAACGTGTTTTTTATGATGCAGGTAAATACCCTTTGTGGAGTATTTACCTGCTTTTTTGTTGTTAAAAATTATAATAAAAAATGGCTATGTTAGCTAACTTTGTGATTAATTATATACAAAATAGGTTATAATATAGACATAAACTACGCTTCAGCTAATTCACAGAAAGGATATCTAATATTATGTCAAAAAAGGATATAAAAGCTATAATAAAAGATTTAAAAAAGAATGAGCTTACAGAATTAATTTCAGTAGCACAAGAAGTATTAAGTACTATATTTAATTCTTCTGAAATTAGAGATAATGTTAAAGAAGGTAGATTTTCCAAGGGATATGAATGTCCAAAATGTCAATGTAAAGATGTAAATAAAAATGGGAAATCTAACGGAAGACAAAGATATATCTGTAAACGTTGTCGTACAAGTTTTGATGAGTTTACTATGTCTCCATTTTCTAATACAAAATTAGGCTTAGATAAATGGCTAAAATATTGTGAGTTAATGATATTAGGGCTTTCTATAAGAAAATGTGCTGAAGAAGTTGGTGTAGGTGTTAAAACCTCTTTTTACATGCGTCATAGAATACTTGATGTAATAAATCTATCATTAAAAAATGATAAAGTTGAAGGTATAGTTGAAGTAGATGAATGCTTTATTAAGGAGTCTTTTAAAGGTAATCATTCTAAAAGTACTACATTTGTAATGCCTAGAAACCCTAGAAAAAGAGGTAAATGTAAAAATGATAAGAATAAAAGAGGAATATCAAAAGAGCAAATTTGTATAGAGACAGCGATTGATAGAAAAGGAAATATCCTTATGGGTGCAGTTTGTAATGGTAGAATTACAACAAATCAAATAGTTAATTTCTTTGATAATAAAATATGCGAAGGGGATACTTTTTGCGTAGATTCACATAAATCATATGTGGGAATAAAGGACAAGTTGAATATAGAATTAAAGCAAGTTCCTAGGGGAAAATCAATGATAGACACTGTTTATCATTTACAGCATATAAATGCTCTTCACAGTAGCTTTAAGAGATGGTTAATGACTTTTAATGGCGTATCTACAAAATATATCAATAATTATTTGGCTTGGTTTAAATTTCTACAACTAAGTAAGAAGAATAAAAAGAATGACAGAATTAAAGATATGTTAGTGAATGTAGCTACTAAGGATACATGTATAACTAGAAACACTATTAGAAATAGATTTATTGAGTTAACTTAAAATAAGAAACTTTACTCCAAATTAATTAAACTATTTTATAATTGGAAAATAATAGAATGTTTTGTATAATATAATGAGGTTCGCAATTGTTATATATTGTGAACTTCGATATACTTTACAGTGAATATTATTTATGTTACTATTAAATTTAATAAAACAAGAAAGGAGTTAGATTTATGATAAATTTATATAGAATGATTAATAAATTAAAAATAATAGATACAACTCCTAAATATAATATTATATAACTATATTTAAGATATATCCACTGGTATACTAAAGTGGATTTTTTATTAACTAAAATAAGGAGGTAGCTATAATGCTTGCATATATCAGATTAAGAGGATAGCGCACGAGTTGTGGCTATCGTTAAACAAATTTAATAAAATGCCATAACTTCGTGCTATTTTATATGAATAATAGAAATAGGAAGGTTATGAACAATGAGAAAATTAAAAAAGATTGAAGTTTTAAGAGAATTACTTAATGAAAATATATCAATACTTAGATGTCCAGTGTGTAAAAAATCTATAAAATATATAAAAGAAAGTAGTGTATTATGTGAAAATAACCATTGCTTTAATATATCTAAAAAAGGATATGTTAATTTAGTAAAGAATAATGCGAAGACAATATATGATAAAAAATTATTTGAATCTAGAAGTAAAATATATGAATATGGTATATATGACGAGCTTTCTAAAGAGATAATAGATATAGTGGATAAATATACGTCAAAAAAGAATGTTAATTTTGTACTAGATGTTGGTTGCGGAGAAGGGTATTATTTAAATCAACTATATTCAGATGAAAAAATAAATAGTAAGTGTAAATTATTTGGAATAGATATATCAAGAGAAGGAATTTCACTTGCTACAAGATACGAAAATAGCATACTATGGAGTGTCTCAGACTTATCAAATCTACCATTTGAAAATGGTAAATTTGATATAATAATAGATATACTTTCACCATCGAATTATAGTGAATTTACTAGAGTTTTAAACAAAGGTGGAGTTGTAATAAAAGTAATTCCAGATGAACACTATTTAAAAGAGATAAGGTCTGAAATAAAAGGTAAAATAAAAAAAGATACTTATTCTAATAAAAATGTTATAAATTCATTTAAAGATAACTTGGAAATCATCTATGATAAAAGAATCACTTATAAAACAAATATATATAATTTAGAAGATTTTATAAAAATGACACCATTAACATCTGGTTTGAGCAAAGAACAAATAAATGAATTAAATAAATGTGATATAGAAAAAATAACGGTTGATTTAAAAATTGTAGTCGGCAAAGTAAAGTAGATAAAGGTTAGGAGGTAATAAGATGAATATACGTGGATGTATACATTCAATAAGATTAAGAGGGTAAGTCACGGATTGTGGCTATTATCTTAATATAATTAAAAGTCATAATCCCGTGATATTTAAATATTAAAGTTTAAATATAAAATTATAGGAGATTATGAAAATGAGAAAAAGAGTAATAATTGTAGGAATTAATATAAATAACAAAAATAATTTTGAGGAATCTATAATAGAACTTAAGAATTTATGTATAGCCTGTGATATGGAAGTAGTTGGAAAAGTGGAGCAAAATTTAAAGAAGATAAATCCAACATTCTATATGGGTAGTGGTAAAATTGAAGAATTACAAGATTTAATCGAAAAAACGAACGCTGAAATAATAGTATTTAATAACGAACTATCTGCATCACAGATAAAAAATATTGAAGAAGAAGTAAAATGTAATGTCATAGATAGGACAGCTTTAATACTAGATATATTTGCAAATAGAGCAAAAACAAGAGAAGCTAAGTTGCAAGTAGAGGTTGCAAGACTTCAGTATGAACTTCCAAGGTTAATTGGTGCAAATGAAAACCTAGGTCGTCAAAGTGGTGGAGTTGGTACTAAAAATAGGGGAGCAGGAGAAACTAAGTTAGAACTAGACCGTAGACGTATAGAAGATAGAATAGCTAGTTTAAACAAGGAATTAGAAATACTGAAGTATCAAAGAAATACTCAAAAAAATAAAAGAAAAAAATCCAACATACCTAATGTAGCACTAGTAGGATATACTAATGCAGGTAAATCATCAGTTATGAATGTATTAGTTGAAAATTTTATCAATAAAGAAGATAAAAAAGTATTTGAAAAAAACATGCTATTTGCAACATTGGAGACTTATGTTAGAAATATTAAACTGCATAATAACAAATCTTTTTTACTGTATGATACAGTTGGATTTGTAGGCGATTTGCCTCATAACTTAGTTAAAGCTTTTAGATCGACACTGGAAGAGGTTTGCGATGCAGACTTATTAGTTCATATTATAGATATATCTAATCCTAATTATAAAAATCAGATAGATGTTACTAATGAAACATTAAGCCAAATAGGAGCTGATAATATTCCTATGATTTATGTATATAATAAGATTGATTTAATTGATTTAGATAAATTAGATAATAATAAAATATTAATTTCAGCTAAAAGAGATATAGGAATAGATAGATTAATAGAATCTATTTGTGAAAAAGTATTTGAAGATTATATAAGATTTAAGTTAAAAATTCCATATTCAGAAGGAAAGACGATATCTAATATAATGGAGAATGCAACTATCTTAGACTCTGAATATATAGAGGATGGAGTAATACTCAATATTGAATGTAGTGAAAAAGAGTATGTTCAATATAAACAATACATAATTTAGCATTAACTTAGATATATGATATAAAGTATATTACTATAGTTGAGAATTAATTAAATTACAAAATTAATATATTACGAACAATTTATAATAAGCTATAGAATTAACCACATCTTAGAATTCAATGTATTGAAAAGTCTAAGGTGTGGTTATTTTTATGATATACTTATCACGAAGAAAGCTAACATAGCCTAAAAAATAAAAGGATAAAATTACACAACTAATTGAAAAATTAGACCAAAGGAGGAGGTAAATAATGTCTAAAAAAGAAATTGTAACAAAAGAAGATTTATTAAACATTATAGATTTATTAGAGAGCACTAAAATTACATATTGGATTGATGGAGGATGGGGAGTTGATTTATTATTTGGAAAACAAACTAGAAACCATAGAGATATAGATATTAATTTTGATGCAAAATATACAGATGAATTAATAGAATTTCTTTTAAATAAAGGATATAAAATAGATACAGATTGGCTTCCAGTTAGAATGGAGTTATATAGTAATGAATATGGATATTTAGACATACATCCATTTATTTTAAATGAAGATGGAACATCAAAACAAGCTGATTTAGAAGGTGGATGGTATGAATTTGAAAAAGATTATTTTGGAAGTGTAAACTTTGAAAATAAAACAATTCCATGTATATCTTTAAAAGGACAACTTATTTTTCACTCAGGATATGAACTTAGAGAAAAAGATATACATGATATAGATATTCTTAAAAGTTTATAATAAATATTATATAAAGTTTAATAATATTATAGTTATAAGAGGACTATAAATATAGTAGTGATAATTTTTTTAGGATATAATATAATTAAATTTAATTATGGACTTAAAGAATAAATAAAATTTTAATGAAAATAATATAAATAAATATAATTAAGGAGGAAATTATGACGACTGAATTAGATATAAATTTACACGAACAGGTAGTTGAAAGAGCACTTCTTGTAGGTATGAATATAACTACTGTATCAAAAAGAATAGATGATATAGATATAAACGACTCTATGGAGGAGTTAAAAGAATTAGCAAAGGCAGCAGGTGCAGAAGTTGTAGGGTCTGTAGTACAGAATAGACCTGCTGTAGATGCTGCATATTATATAGGAAAGGGTAAGGTTGAGGAAATAAAAGGATACTGCGAAGGTCTTGATGCAACTTTGATAATATTCAATGATGAATTATCTGGTGCTCAGTCTAGAAATATAGAAGACCTTACTGGAATAAAAACTATAGACAGAACAACTCTAATCCTTGATATATTTGCACAGAGAGCAAAAAGTAAAGAAGGTAAACTTCAGGTAGAATTAGCTCAGTTAAAATATAGACTACCAAGACTTTACGGAATGGGTGGAGCAATGAGTAGAACTGGTGCAGGTATAGGTACAAGAGGGCCAGGGGAACAGAAGCTTGAAATAGACAAAAGACACATATTAAATAGAGCTGCGGATATAAGAGCAGAACTAAAATTAGTTAAGAAAAACAGAGAAACTCAGAGAAATCAGAGAAAAAAATCTAACATACCTATAGTAGCATTAGTAGGATATACAAATGCTGGTAAATCAACTTTATTAAATGAACTTATAAAAACTCACAAAGAATATGAAAGTGAAAAAGAAGTATTTGTAAAAGATATGCTTTTCGCAACACTAGATGTAACTTTAAGAAAGGCAGTACTTCCAAATAAAAGAGACTTCCTAGTAGTTGATACTGTTGGGTTTGTAAGTAAGCTACCACATGATTTAGTAGATGCATTTAAATCTACACTAGAAGAAGTTAATTATGCAGATTTAATTCTTCATGTAATAGATGCTACAAATGATAGCTACGAAATTCAGAAAAAAACTACAGAAAAAGTATTAAAAGAACTTGGAGCAGACGATAAAAAGACTATACTTGTATATAATAAAGTAGATAAATTAGAGCTTGATATATATCCAAAAAATCAGGACGATATAGTGTATATATCTGCAAAACAGGGAATAAATATGGACAAACTGCTTAATATGATAGAAAAAGCAGTTATGGAAAATACCTATGATGTAGAGCTTTTAATTCCTTATGATAGAGGAGATATATTCAGTAAGTGTAAAGATAAGTACAATATAGATGAGTTTGAATATCTTGGAGAGGGAACTAAGTTTAGAGTAGCACTTGATGAAGAGGACTTTGGAAAATACAAAGAATATATAATAGAAAAATAGAATTAATTCATATATATAAGTAGCCTATACAAATATATTATTTTAAAGATATATTTGTATAGAAATTTTTTATGAAAGTTATTTGTATATAGATTTTTGTTATGAAAAATTATTTGAGATTGGGATGATGAGATGGAGATAAGCTGGAAAAATATCGATAAATTAGAAGATTATCAGATAACCTATCTATTATATAAAGAGTCCTTAAACGTAAATCAAATAGCAAAGGTTAGAAATATGTCTCCTCAAGATATAGCGGAACATCTTATAAAGGTTCAAGTTGAAAAAAGAGAAGAAGATAGAAAAAAAGACTCTTTAGAAACATACTTAACCTTTGATAAAGAAGAAAGAAAAGAGTACCTAAAGCAGCTAGATTCAGAGGAATTAGTGTATTTCAAGAAAAAGTTACTTAGAGCACTACCTATTGAAAAGGATATGAGAAGCTTAATGATTTTAACTTGGACAGCTGGAGAGCTCGGTGAAGAATCTTCTTTAGAGTATATAGAAAAGTTGCTAAATCATGACAATGAAGATATGAGAAAAGTAGCAACCGTGGCTATAAGAAAAATACAGAGTAAACTAGATAAGTATAGTAAAAATAATAGTAATATTAATAGCTCGGATACAGATAAAAAAATTGATTTAAATGAAAAAAAATCCTATAAAGATAGTGAAAAAAATATAGATGAATTACAAAGTTTTTTAGGGCTAGATAAAAATCAAAGACTTGATTTTTTAGATAGATTAAAACCGGAAAAAATGATATACTTTAAGAGAAAGGTGTACAAACGTATTCTTACAGAATATAACTCAGATGATTTAATTGTTTTGATTTGGACAACTGGAGAATTAAAGGACGAAAATTTTTTACCGATCCTACATAATCTCACTGAACATAGAAACTCCGATGTCAGAAGAATTACTTATTCTGCAATCAGAAAGATTGGTTCACCTAAGAGTAGAGAAGTTTTAGAACTAGGGCTTTTAGACTCAAATCCACAGACTAGACAGTACTGTGCGAAAGCTCTTTTAAAAGTTGGTAATGGACACAGTCTGAATATACTGAGAAACCAGTATAGAGCAAGACAAGGTGTCGAAAAAGATTATGTACTTCGTGCATACAGAGAAGCGATAATCGAGTTAGAAAAGTCAGTTTAAATTCTGACGATTATATTTTTCAAATCATACGCAGGTGCGTATATTTATAGGAGGGATTCGATATGATAGTAAGACGTTGTGCAGGTGGTGTGGTATTCCACGCAAATCAGGTGTTATTAGTGAAAAATGACAGAGGTGAATGGACTCTTCCAAAAGGAAAAATATCTGGAATTTACATGGCTCAGGAGAGCGCTATAGCAAGAGTAAAAGATGAAACTGGTATAGATGCTAAATTACTAGATATAGCTGGAGATACTATATATGAGTTCTTCTCAAGAAGTAGACAGCAGAGAGTTTGTAATGCCATAAACTGGTTCATAATGGACGCTCCTAATACAGAATGCAAAATAAGTTCTGAATTTTTAGAAGGCGGATTCTACAAAGTTAAAGATGCTCTTGAAATGTTAAATCATAACAAAGAAAAATCTTTAGTTGAAATCTCATACAAAAAATATAAAGAAGTAAAGAAAATAGCAGACTAATCATATCTAACCGAAAGGCTGATATCAACTTTGAAGCGGAAAACTACCATGCAGTTGCATGGTAGTTTTTTTTGTGCAGTTCACATATTCTTAAAACTAATATATAATAAAATATAGTAGTTAAATACAAAAAGAGGAGATGTATATAAATGGAATATAGAAAATCAGGAAATACAATAGCAGTTCGTATAGACTACGATGAAGAGGTAATGGAAAAGCTAACAGAACTTTGCAAAAAAGAAAATATAGTTTCTGCTGCAGTTTCTGGAATAGGTGCTACAAAATTAGCAGAACTTGGACTTTACAATATGGAAACTGGAGAATATAAAGTAACATCATATACAGGACTTTATGAAGTTGGTTCATTTATGGGGAATATAACTCAGAAGGACGGAGAACCATATCTTCACCTTCATATAACAATAGGCGATCCAGAAAAGAATGAAGTACACAGCGGTCACTTAAATAAAGCAGTTATAGGCGCTACTAGTGAATTATTTATAACTATATTTGATGAAAAAATAGGGCGTAAGTTTGATGAAAAAACAGGAATAAATATTTTTGAATTTGAAAAATAAAAATTTGAAAGGGGATTTTTATGAATTCGTATAGAACAATTTACGAATATGGATGCGATGAATTTACTGAGGAAAGATCGAGATTTATAGGGTATGCAAAGCCTATAAATAGCGAAGAGGAAGCAGTGGCATTTGTCGACGAAATAAAGAAAAAGCACAAGGATGCAACTCATAATGTATGGGCATATACAGTTGGACCTACAATGAATATACAGAGATATAGCGATGATGGGGAACCACAGGGAACGGCTGGGATTCCTGCACTTGAGGTTATTAAAAAGGAAGATTTAAGAGATGTTGTAGTTGTAATAACTAGATATTTTGGTGGAATAAAACTAGGTGCAGGAGGGCTTGTAAGAGCTTATACGAGAGGTGCAAAAATTGGTCTAGAAGCAGGAAAGATAATTGATAGAATATGGTATCAAGAAGTCAAAATAAAGGTAGATTATAATCAGATTGGAAGAGTTCAAAATGAAATAATGAACCTTGGATATTTTGTGAAAGACACGATATATCTTGAGGATGTGGAATTTGTGATATACTCTAAACCAGAGGATAGTCAGAAGCTTATAGATAGAATAATAGATATAACTAATGGAACAGCAAATATTTCATTAGGGGAAGAGTTTTATCTTAGTGAAAATAAAGGAGAAATAATACTTGATTAATGGGGGGACAGGATGAGTACTAGAATTGAAAAAATCGAAAAAACAGTAAAATGGCTACAGGAAAAAGTAGCAGAAGCACATGCAAAGGGATTAATAGTAGGTGTATCTGGTGGGATAGACTCTGCAGTTGTGGCATACCTTATAAAAAAAGCATGCCCAGATAACTCTATGGGTGTAATAATGAGTATAAAATCAAACCCAGCAGATAGAGTAGATGCTATGAAGGTTATAGATGGATGTGGAATAGAGCATATAGACCTTGAATTAGCAGAACCTCACAAATTAATATTAGATACAGTTACTGATAATCTAAAAGCAAAAGGTCTATTTAAAGAAGATTATCTAAGAATGACTGATGCAAATCTTAGAGCTAGAATAAGAATGAGCACAATATACGCAATAGCAAATGATTTAGGATATTTAGTTGTAGGAACAGATAATGCAGCAGAACTTCACACTGGATACTTCACAAAACATGGAGATGGTGGGGTTGATATACTTCCACTTGCAAATTTAACAAAAGCAGAAGTATTTGAATGGGCTAAAGAACTAGGTATACATGAGGATCTAATAAACAAAGCTCCATCAGCAGGTTTATGGGAAGGACAGACTGATGAAAATGAAATGGGAACTACTTATAATTATATAGATGCTGTTTTAGAAGGTAGAAGAGATGATGTGCCAGCAGAACATCTTGAAATAATAGATAGATTACACAGAAATAGTGAACATAAAAGACATACTGCTGCAAAACCACCTAAATTCTAATTTACTATTGCAAGAATTTATGATAGAATTTTAAGGTGAGTAAATAACGTAAGGAGTGGAATTATGGGACGTATAGGAAACATAATAAATAGAAAAGGAAAACAGGATGCTCAGAGAGCAAAAGTATTTACAAAACATGCTAGAGCAATAGCAGTTGCTGCTAAAGATGGTGGAGGAGATCCAGAATACAATGCAGCTTTAAAAACAGCTATAGAAAAAGCTAAAGCTGACAACATGCCTAATGATAATATAGATAGAGCTATAGCAAAAGGTACAGGTGCTGGAAACTCTGAAAGCTACGAAACAATAGTATACGAAGGATATGGACCAGGTGGGGTTGCAGTAATAGTTAATGCACTTACTGACAATAAAAACAGAACTGCTGGTAATATAAGATACTACTTCGATAAAAATGGTGGTAACTTAGGTACTTCAGGATGCGTATCTTTCATGTTCGACAGAAAAGGACAGATACTAGTTGCAGCTGAAGACGGTGTAAGCGAAGAAGAATTAATGGATGCAGCTTTAGAAGCTGGAGCAGAAGACTTCATAGTTGAAGAAGATGGATTTGAAGTAATAACTGAACCTAACGACTTCGCAGCAGTTAGAGACGCTTTAAAAGAAGCTGGGTATGAATTCATATCAGCTGACGTTAAAATGATACCTCAGACAACTACTGCATTAACAGAAGATGGTCAGTGCAATGCTATGGAAAAATTAATAGATATGCTTGAAGATGACGATGATGTTCAGGATATCTACCACAACTGGGAAATAACTGAATAATAAAATGAAGATTATAAAGAGATGTTACAGAAAACTCCTGTATACATCTCTTTTTTATTTTAGATGAAAAAAATAAATTATAGTAATAAAAAAAGAATATAATAATAAAATGAAAACGATTGACAAAATAAAAAACTTATATTACAATAAAAAAAGATTTAGTAGGATGGTAATTGTTAAATCAAGCTAGACCTATTTACATATATAGAAAATAATATTCTTTTTATCTCAAAAAAAAGGCTAATTTTTCTACATATGTAAGTAGGTCTTTTTTGTTAAAAAAAAAGCAAAATCTTATCGAAAGGAGAGATTTAGATGATTATAGATAGAGTTTTAAATAATAATGTAGTTATTATAAAAGACGAGGATGGAATAGAACAGGTTGTCTGCGGAAAAGGAATAGCTTTTAAGAAAAAAAGTGGAGATTTTGTAGACGAAAAAGAAGTAAATAAAGTTTTTATTTTGAAAGATAAAGTTAAGAATAAAAGATTCCAGGAGATAGTATCTGATATACCTCTTCCTTATTTAGAGGTTGCAGATGAAATAATAGATATGATTAAGTTGGAATCTGGTAAAAAAATAAGTGATACAATATATATTTCTCTAAGCGACCATATTCACATGGCCGTAAATAGATTTTTAGATGGTATCACAATGAAAAATTATATGATTTGG
>URRU01000020.1 GCA_900550335.1 uncultured Clostridium sp.
GTAAAATTTAAATTTTCTGATAAAAAAATATTTTTCCATTTATGAAAAAATTATTAAAATATAAAAAAATAGAGGCTTATCGCCTCTATTTCATTCCTCTTGCTGTATAAATTAAATCTTCTACAGTATCAAAATCTCCGTATGTAAATCCGTCTTTTTTAAATGTAACTGCATAATCTTTATTAAAAACTAAAACAACTACATTCTTTCCTCTTCCCATTTTTTTAATCTTTCTATACTTTAATTCAGATTTTAATCCATTCTGATTATTTAGTACTAGATAATCTTTATAGAAATCTATTTTTAATTTTATCTCATCTGTACCATTTTCTTCTACAACCTTTTTAAAACTTTTTGAACCAAGTACACTATAAGATATAAATAATTCCCACACAAGCATAACAAGTCCAAATATTGCAAATGCTAGTCCATAGGCAATAGCTCCTGTAAATGCTCCATAACCACCTACTACTACCAAGATTAAACTAAGTATTATACTTACAGTTTTTATTTTTCTATTTGTAGAAAGTTTTACAGATTCTACATAATCCTCTTTTGTTATGTAGCTAGTATTTCTAGCTTTTATTACTTCTGATTTAGCCAATTTTATTTCCCCCAACTACGCTTTTTTACTAATATTTTCTTTTACTATTGGTATAAGTAAGTCTTTTAAATCTTCTAAAGTTCCTTCTTTAAATCCATCTTTTTTAATTAACATAATTACATTTTTGCCAAAAATTATAATAAGCTTGTCCTCTGTTTCCTTTATCATCTGCATATCTGAATATTTTAGTTTTATCATTTTTGAGTTGCTAGTTATCATTTCTGCATGATTATTGAAAAAGTTTACAGTCTGAACCATATCTTTTCCACCCTGAGCCTGTAATTTCGATCTATACTGGCTTTTACCCATTTTTCTAGGCAGATAATAAAATCTCCAGACAAGTATACCTATTGCAAGAAGTATTGATGCTATAGCTGCTATAGTTTTACCTCTATTTAACCCATAGAACCCCATAGCTATACCTAGCACTCCAAACCCTATACTCATTATAGAATAGATTTTTGGAATACCAAATTTCATAACTTCTATCATATCTTTTTCACTTATTTCATTTCTAGTTCTAATTGTCATTCTTTCACCTCTTTTTGCATAGTATAGTATATTATAACACAAAAAATCCCCGAATTTTAAAAAATCCGGGGAATCTATTAAACAATCTAAAAATCAAATTTTAAACTAGAATAGTCCTGATATTACTCCGTTTTCATCAACATCTATTCTTTCTGCTGCTGGAACTTTTGGAAGTCCTGGCATCTTCATTATAGCACCTGTAAGTGCTACTATGAATCCTGCACCAGCTGATACAGTTAAATCTCTAACTGTTATTCTGAATCCTTCTGGTCTACCAAGTTTAGTCTGGTCATCAGTTAATGAGTACTGAGTTTTTGCCATACATATTGGTAATTTGTTGAATCCTAATCTTTCAAATTTAGCTATTTCTTTTTCAGCTTCCTTAGTGAAGTCTACACCCTCAGCTCCATATATTTTAGTTGCTATTGCATTTATTTTTTCTTTTATTGATAGGTCTTCATCGTAGCAGTACTGGAAGTTATTTTCTTCTTCATCTATTAATCTTAGTATTTCTTTAGCTACTTCGATTCCACCTTCTCCACCTTTTGCCCAAACTTCAGATAATGCAACATTTACACCTAATTCTTTACATTTATCTTCAACTAATTTAAGCTCAGCTTCTGTATCCATTGGGAATCTGTTTATAGCAACAACTGCTGGTAATCCAAATACTTTAGTTATGTTTTCTACGTGTTTTAATAAGTTTGGAAGACCTTTTTCAAGAGCTTCTAAGTTTTCTTCATTTAACTGATCTTTAGCTACACCACCGTTGTATTTTAATGCTCTTATTGTAGCAACTATTATAACAGCATCTGGTTTTAAGTCAGCCATTCTACATTTTATATCTATGAATTTTTCAGCACCTAGGTCAGCACCAAATCCAGCTTCTGTTAATACGTAATCTGAGAAATGCATAGCCATTTTTGTAGCTATAACAGAGTTACATCCGTGAGCTATATTAGCGAATGGTCCACCGTGTACAAATGCTGGTGTTCCTTCTAATGTCTGAACTAAGTTTGGTTTTAATGCGTCTTTTAATAATGCAGCCATAGCTCCATTAGCTTTTAATTCTCTAGCTGTTACAGGCTGTCCATCGTAGTTGTAAGCAACTATTATGTCACCTAATCTTTCTTTTAAGTCAGCTATATCATTTGCTAAACAGAAAGCAGCCATTACTTCTGAAGCAACTGTTATATCGAATCCATCTTCTCTTGTTACACCGTCTACTCTTCTTCCTAATCCGTCTACAACATTTCTAAGCTGTCTGTCGTTCATGTCGACACATCTTCTCCAAGTTATGCTTCTTGTGTCTATGTTAAGAGCATTTCCCTGATGTATGTGGTTGTCAAGCATTGCAGCTAATAAGTTGTTTGCTGCTCCTATTGCGTGGAAATCACCTGTGAAATGAAGGTTTATATCTTCCATTGGAACTACCTGTGCATATCCTCCACCTGCAGCTCCACCTTTTATACCGAAAACTGGTCCTAGTGATGGTTCTCTAAGAGCAACTAATGCATTTTTTCCTAATCTTGAAAATGCATCTGCAACACCTATTGTTGTAGTTGTTTTACCTTCTCCTGCTGGAGTAGGGTTTATTGCTGTTGCAAGTATTAATTTAGCTTTTTTCCCTGTATCTCTTTTTAATAAGTTGTAGTCAACTTTAGCTTTATATTTTCCGTAAAGTTCTATATCGTCTTCTGAAAGACCAACTTTTTTAGCAACCTCTCTTATGTCTAAAGGTTTAGCTTCCTGTGCTATTTCGATATCAGATTTGAATCCCATGTTAATTCCCTCCAACTAATAATTTTGATTTTATAGATAAAAATATTTTTTTACGTTTCCTATATTTAGATTATATTCAAAAACACGAATAATTTCAAGTATTTTTTCAAAATCATTCTTGTTATTATATTTAAAATCATTCTCCCATTTATTGTTGTTCTATTTTGCAGCTATAGCTCCATAAGCTATAGAGTATAATTTTGACTCATGTGTATCAGCTCTTGAAACAAGTACAACTGGAGCCTTTGCACCCATAATTATACCTGCAGATTTAGCATTTGCCATATATGTAAGTGCCTTTCCTATTCCATTTCCTGTTTCTATATTTGGAACAAGTAAAATATCAGCATCTCCACCAACTTCACTATTATATCCCTTTATTTTACAAGCTTCTTCTGATACAGCTAGATCAAATGCTATTGGACCTTCCACAACGGCATTTTTTCCGAACATTCCATCTTTGCACATGTTTTTTAGTTCGTCTGCATCTAATGTTGCCTTCATCTTAGAATTCACCTTTTCTTTAGCTGCTAGACAAGCAACTTTTACAGTATCTATTCCCAGTGATTTTGCAGCCTTTATGGCATTATCTACTATTTTCTTTTTCTGAGATACATCTGGATTTATATTCATTCCACCATCAGTAAGTATTAAAAGCTTATGATAAGAAGGCACTTCATAAATCATAACATGGCTTAGTAAACTATCAGTTCTAAGTCCGTATTCTTTATTTAATACCTCTTTTAAAATTATTGACGTATCTAATAGTCCCTTCATAACATAATCTGCTTTTCCTGATGATACTAGCTTTACTGATTTTTCAGCACATAGCTTTAAATCGCATTCATTTATAACTTCTACATCAGTTAAATCGAATTTGATTTCATTAGCTATTTTTCTAATTTTCTCCTCTTCACCTATAAGAATTGCTTTTATTATATTCATCTCACAGGCATCTTTAACAGCTAATAAAACTTCTTCATCATGTGCAACTGCTACAGAAAGAACTGCTTTTTCATTACACGATTTTAACTCATCGAAAATATCGTCTAATTTTTTTATCATACTACACCTCCAAATGCATTTTTTATGATAAATATTATTAAAATATTCTATCCTATGTTTTCTCTTTTGTCCTTAGATATTAAAAATTCTATATATTTATGTTTTACTTCCTTAGCATCAAATTTAACTATTTTAAATACAATCCGCATAACAACACCCATTCCAAATGCACTTATAATAGTTCCAATACCTACTGGACCTCCTAAGAAATAACCTATAATAAGTACTATTACCTCTATACAACTTCTTATAAATCCAATTGGTTTTCCAGTTCTTCTATGGAATAAAAGCATCATACCATCTCTAGGACCTGAGCCCATTGCTGCACCTATGTACCACCACATACATATAGAAAGTAGTGTAAGTCCCATTATTACCATAAACACGCTCATTAAAAATCCATTAGTATGAGGAACAAAATCTAAATACATTATTAAATCTATAAACAATCCAAAAAATATCATATTTAAAACTGTTCCCCAGCCAATATACTCTCCAGAAATCTGGTCTAAAATTATAACCATTAAAGATACTATTATAGATGCCTGACCTATAGTAATTCCTAACTTTTGAGAAATACCTATATGTAAAACATCCCAAGGTGCAACCCCTATATTTGCATTAATCATAAACACCGTACCTGTCGCACCAATAAAAAATCCAGCAAACAACCTAATAAACCTAAACAAACTTATCTTTTCCTTTTTACCACCATTTTCCAAAATAACTACCCTCTCCCTAAAAAAAATTCTATTAATATAAGTTTATAACTTTTTCGTAAATAAGTAAATTACAAGAAAAAATATAAGATAATTTATTTGTGAAACTCAAAAAAATGACTAATCACTTTCAGAACTTATAGATATTTCCTACTCTCATTATACAATTTGATTGGACAAGAGAATTAACAATAAACATAGATAAAAAATGAGAATAAAAAAATAACTATAACTCGTTGACTATCTGCAAGCGTAGGCTACGCCGTAGCTGAAGCCAGGAAACGAGTATAGTTATTTTTTATTCTCACTATTTTTTATCTATATTTATTTAATTCTCTTAAACAAGCATTTGTAACCTCATCCATTGGATCAAGTTCATAAGCTCTTTCTATGTAATAAGCTGCATCGTCCATATTTCCATTGTTGAAATATGCCATACCTAAGTTACATAATATCTCAGGATCTTCTTTTCTAAGTTTAGCAGCCTTTTCAAAGTACTCTATAGCTCCTTCAAGGTTGTATTTCTGAGCTTCTAAAAGTCCCATTTCAACAAGAGTATCAACCTGAGTTGGTCTTAATACTAGTATTTTTTCAAAGTATTTCTGAGCATTTTCAATATCAGCCATACCTTTATATCCTAGTGCTATCATGAATAATAAATTCCACCAATCTGGGAACTCATCTTCTAATGGAAGAAGTTTTTCTAATCCTTCTTCACATTTTCCTGAAAGAACTAAAGTGTATCCTTCTTCATACTGAACTTTGTAGTCCATCTTACCTAAGTTATCCTGAATTTCAGCTACTATATCGTCATCTAATTCTAATTTTAAAGCTTCTTCCCAAGTTAATTTAGATTTTATATACTGGTCCTGATTATAGTAGTGGTATCCTAACTGATAATAAGCTAGACCAAAGTTTGGATCTATATTTATTACTCTTTCTAATTTATCAAGTGCATCAAGTAAAAAGTCATTTACTGCTTTTGCATCTTCATCTTTTTTGTACTGTTCTGCTATCTGCTGACAGATTATAGCATAATGATATAGCCCATTTACATCTTCTGGGTATTTATTTACTAGTGATTTCATGTATATTAATGAATCAGTGTACTCACCTATTTCAAAGTATTTATTAGACATATATCCCATATATGCTTTTAAATCTAAGTCTAATCCTTTAGCAAGTGCTTCTATAAATTTATCATATTCTTCATTGTATTTGAATGTAGAATCTATACCCATTATATAAATCATCGCATCTGCTATAGACATAGAGTTTAAACTTTCCTGTGCAGTTTTATCCTTTATCCCTTTAACAAGAACCTCATTTTTTATTGGAACATCAAGTCCTTCTGCAGGAATATCGTATCCTTTTATTTTGAAATCCCCGTCTGCTTTAAGAGTTATAAAAGCAAGCTCATCTGTTTTTTTAAGAAGGTATTTTTCTATTTTATATTTCATATTTATTCACCTTTCCTTTTTATTTGTATATTCAACTAAATTTCCACTCTATACGATAGAGATTTTTCAAATATCTTTGAAATATCATAATCGAACATCACTATATTGTCAATCTTTTCAGGATTTATCATAATATTTTCCTTTAATGCCTCTACATCGTATCTAAATGGCTCAAATTGAACATATTTTATTATCATTTTTGCTGGTGTATCGAAGTGTTTTGGAATATACTTCTTAACATTTTCGTCATCCTGAAGGAATACATGGCATCTATTTTTAAAGTCCTCAGGATAATTTCTAACAAAGAAATCTGGCACATTGCTAGTTTTTCCAAGAGATACATAATCGTATTTTAAAATATCTCTAAATAATTCTATATCTTCTCCTATTTTTTCTTCATAGAAGTCTAATAAAATTTTATAGTTCTGATTTTTTCCCTGTCCAGCATCAAAATATCCATTTGAGTCATGATACTCGGCAAATTCTTCATAGAATTTAAATGGAGACTCTCTGTAATATCTCTTTACAATAAATTCCATAGACATTCTAAAGTTTCCTGAGTTGTAGTATCTTTCAACCATCTCCTCAATATCTTTTAATTTTAATATTTCTCCATAAGAAATATATTTATTAGATAAAACCTCGTAAGGTGGATATGATTTATACTCAAACCCATGCATATCAGCCATTTTTCTTATTCCTGTTCCCTTAATCATCTTTAAGAATCCTAGCTGTAGCTGCTCTATTCCTAAGTTATATACATCGTTAAATGATTTCTCAAACCCTTTATAGCCTTCATAAGGTAATCCTGCTATTAAATCTAAGTGCTGATGTATATTTTTATAAGATTCTATCTGTTTTACAACTTTAGATAATTTTACAAAATCGTCTTTTCTTCCACATGCCTCAAGTACATTTGGGTCTGTAGACTGAACACCTATTTCAAATTGGAATAAACCTGGCTTACAGTCTTTTAAGAATTCCAACATCTCATCGTCAATTAAATGAGCAGTTACCTCAAAATGATATGTCGTAAATCCATTATCATTTGCCATAAGGAATTTCATTATATCCATAGCTGTTTTTTTCTTAGCATTAAATGTTCTATCTATAAACTTTATCTGTGCAACTCTAGCATCTATAAGATTTTTTAAATCTTTTTTAACTCTATCTAAACTAAAGTATCTAAGACCTTTAATTGCTGATGATAGGCAGTACTGACAGTTAAATGGACATCCTCTTGAAGATTCATAGTAAACTATTCTATTTTCGTATTCTTTAGGATCCATGTTATCGTATGGACTAGGTATTAAGTCTAAGTCCTGTAGATAAGGTCTTTCTTCATTCACTACAACTTTTTCTCCATCTCTCCAAACAAGACCTTTTATATCAGCTGCATTCATCTTCTCATTTAACATAAGACAAACATCTCTAAATGTAACTTCACCTTCTCCATAAAGGATATAATCTATAAAGTTATGCTCTTTCATTAAGTTTTCGCTATCGTAACTAACTTCTGGTCCACCTAGTCCTATTATAAGATTAGGCATAACCTTTTTTAAGTTCTCACAAAGGCTCATTATATCTACAACATTCCAGATATACACTGAGAAGAACACAGCATCGTATCCGCCTTTGTATATATCTTTTAAAATATAATCAGCTTGGTTATTTATCGTATACTCTCTTATTTCTGTTTCTTGCACATCTTTTGCAAATTCTTTTAAATATCTTATCGCTAAATTTGTGTGTATAAATTTAGAGTTAAGGGTTGTAAGCAATATCTTCAAAAAATCACCCTCCAAAAATTATTTTTTATTTTATTTGTGCAATATTCTTATCTAATTTACTTTAATACTGCAATATTCTCATCTTTCCTTGTATTTTACGCTTTATTTTATTATTATAATAATTGTAGGTAATATATTATAATCGTCTATTTTGACAGAAAGGATAGCTAACATGGAAAAGTTTGAAAAAGTTTCACTTAATGATTTATCTGTTCAAGACCTTCTTCTAATAATAAAAGCACTTGAATACACTCACGAAAATACTAAACTAAATGTATTCGGCGACCTTAGAAATAATCTTGTAAAAGAACTTTGTTTCCTTACTGAAACAACTGAGTCTGAATTTCTTTCTTATATAGAATCTTTATCAGAGTAACTTTTATTATGATTTTTTTAAAAATCTAAAGCAGTACTCTCCTGATTTAGATACTACATTTATTTTTAATAAATTTCCATTTATACTTTTTGATTTTACTGTAAGTTTGTTTAATATAGGGTCTTGAATTGAATCGCCCTCATTTAACGCAATAATCTCTAGAGGATTTGCCTTCGCATTATACTCTTTTTTATTAATTTTATACTTTTTAAGTTTTACAGTATAATCTGCCATGGAATTTACAAAGTCTATATTCTCTATTTCCGTTGAAGCACTTTGACCTAATAGTGAGAATAGGACTTTTTTTATTGAATTTATATCTGTACTTTCATCCCTATCCTCTACATATATATCAAAAATAGCATCCAATAATCCAGAGCATATATCATCACTCGAATCTCTTTTTCCATCCTTGTACTCATCTATCATTTTTATAAGAGATATTCTATACATCTGGAACTTTACAACTTCCGATTTTTCCATATATATATTTAGTGAAATTAATCTTTCTTTTATAGAATCCATTATCTCTTCATATTCAACAATTGGATTTTTTATTAAAAGGTGCACTAATTCACTATAAATAAGTGCAGCTATTAAATATTCACTATATTTTTTATCAATCTTAAAATACATTACATATTTTTTTACAAGCTCAATAAGCTCTCTATCACATTTTTCACCGTCATTATTTCCAAGTATGACTGGTAGAAAAATATTTAAAAGATTTTCTTTGTTGTACTCTGCTCCATAAAATTTATAATATCTAAGCTCATCCCTAAGTCTATTATTGTCTATATATAAATATCTTTGCTTAAAATCATCTATCAAACATTTTGTATTTACTATCATCAGCATTTTTATTATATCACTATCTGTGTCAAACGCACTTATATACGCATTTTTGATAATATTATCAATTTGATTTTCCATAATTTCACCTCTAATTTAAAAAAAGAGGCTTATAAAAATAAACCTCTCTCTTTACTCTAAACTACTTTAAATCTAAAAACTACATTTTGTGTGGTGCATGCATTCCTAATAATGCAAGACCATTTTCTATTGACTGTCTTGTAGCTTCAACAAGAGCAAGTCTTGCTTTTCTTAATTCTGCATCGTCTACAAGTATTGGGTTGTCATGATAGAATTTGTTGAATGCCTGAGCAAGATCCAGTACAAATCTTGTTACTATATGAGGCTCATTTTTCTTCATTGATGCAAGTATGCATTTGTTGAATGATTCTATAACTTTTAGAACTTCTGAACTTCCTTCATCTGAAAGTAAGCTGTAATCTATATCAGAAGTAACTTCTTCACCAGCTTTTCTTAATACTGCACAACATCTAGCATGAGTGTACTGAACATAAGGTCCAGTTTCTCCATCAAAGCTAAGTGTTTTATCCCAAGAGAATGTATAGTCTTTTATTCTACTATTTGATAATTCCTGGAATACAACAGCTCCTACACCTACCTGTTTAGCTATTTCATCAACATTTTCAGCGTTAGGATTTTTAGTAAGTATTATATCTTTAGTTTTTTCTATTGCCTGTTTTAAAACATCTTCAAGGAATACTACTCTACCTTTTCTAGTAGACATTGTTCCACTTTCAAGAGCAACCATACCAAATGGAACGTGAACAAGGTCTTTAGACCATTCGTATCCCATAAGTTCTAATACTTTGAATAACTGCTGGAAGTGAAGTGCCTGCTGAGAACCAACTACATATAAACATTTGTCGAAATCATAAGTTTCTTTTCTGTATATAGCAGCTGCTAAGTCTCTTGTCATATATAATGTTGAACCGTCTTTTTTAGTTATAAGAGCTGGAGTTAAATTATATGCATCAAGATTTACTATATTTGTTCCTTCAGATTCTTCTAGTAATCCTTTTTCTTTTATTAAATCTATTACTCTATCCATTTTATCTGAATAGAAACTTTCTCCTGCGTATGAATCGAATTCTATGTCTAAAAGATCATAAACTCTTGAGAATTCTTTTAAACTTTCATCTCTGAACCACTGCCATAAAGCTTTAGCTTCTTCATCACCGTTTTCAAGTTTTGTAAACCATGCTCTAGCTTCATCTTCCATTTCTGGATGTACTTCGGCTTCATCATGGAATCTTACGTATAATTTTAATAATTCTGGTATTGGGTTGCTTTCTACTGTTTCTTTATCTCCCCATAATTTGAATGCTACTATTAATTTACCAAACTGTGTTCCGTAGTCTCCAAGGTGGTTTATTCTAACCATATTGTATCCCTGAGAATTGTATATTTTGTATAGTGCATTACCTATAACAGTAGTTCTTATATGCCCTATATGGAATGGTTTTGCTATATTAGGAGAAGAGAAGTCAACTACAACCGTTTTTCCTTTTCCTAATTCACTTTTACCGTAGTTTTCTTTTTCAGTAAGAACTTTATTTATAACTGTTTCAGCTAATTTTGATTTATCAACGAAGAAGTTTACATATCCTCCTAGCTGAACAACTTTTGATATAGCTCCTTTTGGTTCTATTTTACCAGCTATATCTTCTGCTATCATATTTGGAGCTTTTCTAAATATTTTAGCTAATTTAAAGCAAGGGAACGCATAATCTCCCATTTCTTTATTAGGTGGTATTTCTATAAAGCTCTGTATTTCTTCTAAAGTAAGGTCTTCTATCTGTTCTTTTAGAGCAGAAGCGACTTCAAATTTAAAATCCATTATTTCTTCCTCCTCAAATATTTTCTTTATATATTATTAATTTTCTTTATATTTTTCCGTACAAAAATCATAATTTCCCGATTTTACATACTTACACTTATCTCTCTATGTTAAAACAATTTCAACTATTTTTCAAGGTGTTTAGAAAATTTAATCATTCATTTTTTCTTTTTCTATTTATTTACTTTTGAGCTTCTAAGTCCTTCTCACTAATCGCTTTTATTCCGTTCATTTCAAATAGAGCTGCAGTTACTCCTTTTCCTTCTTTTTTTATTCCTTTAAATTCTCCATTGTGTATTTTATTAACACCACAAGAAGGACTTCCCTCCTTCAATATCGCCAACTCTACATCGTATTTTTTTGCCTCTTCTAAGCTAACCTCTGCACCCTTCATATACTCTTTTGTAACATTTACTCCTACTCTAGATATAACCTTACAATTTCCATCTATTACATCTTTTCCTTCTCCACCTATTATCTCTGCAGGCTCTCTCGGAGTAGAAAGACCTCCTGTACACTCTGGGCAAATAGTTATGTATTCCTTTCCCTCTAAATAACTTAAAACAGCCTCATTTCTATTATTTCCACCACTGTACTTACAATTTTCTCCAACTAAACAAGCTGATACAACTATCATAAAACATCCTCCAAATCTATATTAAGCTTAATAAAAAATATCTTTCTCATATACTAATTATACCTTTATATGCACGCCCTTGTCCTAAAATATTTTCCTAACAAACCCTTTTAAAAGTAAACTTTATTAATAAATATTCTCTTTATTTAATCATTAAAAGCTATTTCATATAGTTATAAGGTACAATTTAATAACATTAAAATAATTTTATTATATAGAAAAAAGGTGATGTTCAATCAAACAGCAACAATCTACAGACGATTTTTACATTATCCTCGAACAACGTTCGAGATATAGAAAATCGTCGAAGCCTGGCGCGTTTGATGAACCTCACCTTTTTCTTTAAATATATTATTTTAATGTTACGATTGTGACACCTACACCACCTTCACCGTATCCACCTTGTCTTTTTTTCTTAACATGCTTATTCTTTTTAAGAACATCCTGAAGTCCTGTCTTTAGTACCCCTGTACCAACACCATGTATTACTGTTACCTGCTCTAAACCTGCAACTGTAGCATCATCAAGATATTTTTCAAGTTCAAGAGTTGCTTCTTCAAGATTCATTCCTCTTAAATCTACCTCTCCTTTAACTCTTCCTGATTTTGCTTTTATTACATTTCTAGTTTTCTTAGTAACTGTAGTGTGTTGCTGATTCTTAATTTTCTGAAGCGACTTATATGGAAGTGTCATTTTCATTATACCAATTTGGACAACTGCCTCTTTCTTTTTATCATCTGCTGAAACAACTGTACCCTCCTGGTTAAGTGTTATTACTCTTACATCTTCCCCAGCCTTTAAATTTTTAATTTCTTTTGATGCTACTTTTGGAACTATCATACTCTTAACAGTAGGCTGTAAACTTCCCATTGAATCCGTCAATTCTTTTCTAAGCTGTTCAATCTGTCTACTCTTTTCTTTTGAAGCTCTTTCCTGTTCTAATTCTTTAAGACGTTTTATTATTTCATCTACTTCTTCTTTTGCCTGTCTTGTTATAGAGAATGCTTCACTTCTAGCTTTTTCTATCATCTTTTCTCTCTGATTAGTTAATTTTTCTAGCTTTTCAGCTTCTGCATCTCTTATCATCTGTATTTCAGTTTTTAATTTTTCAGCTTCTGCCCTATCTTCTTCTGCCTTTATTCTATTCTTTTCAACATTCTGAAGAAGGTCTTCAAGCTCTATATTTTCTGTATTTATAAATTCTTTTGCTCTATCTATTATATAATCTCTAAGCCCTAGCTTTCTTGATATTTCAAATGCATTTGATTTTCCAGGTACTCCTATAAGAAGCTTGTATGTTGGGCTAAGTGTCTCTACATCAAACTCAACAGCAGCATTTTCAACACCTTTTTTAGTAAGTGCATAGTTTTTAAGTTCACTGTAGTGAGTTGTAGCTATGCATTTTGCTCCAGCCATTTTAACATCTTCAAGTATTGCAATAGCTAGTGCTGCACCTTCTACTGGATCTGTTCCTGCTCCAAGTTCGTCAAATATAACTAGCGAATCTTCTGTAACCTTATCTAATATAGATACTATTCTAGTCATATGAGACGAGAATGTAGATAAACTCTGTTCTATACTCTGTTCATCACCTATATCTGCAAATATATTGTCATATACACACATACTACTTCCAAAGTCTGCTGGTATATGTAGACCACTCTGTGTCATAAGTGCAAATAGACCGACAGTTTTAATAGTTACTGTCTTACCACCTGTATTTGGCCCTGTTATAACTAATGTATGGAATTCATCGCCTAAATATATTGTATTTGCTACAACTTTTTTAGGATCTAATAGCGGATGACGTCCATTTTTTATTACAAAGTTTTTATCTTTATTTAGCTTAGGGTCTATACCTTTCATCTCAAGAGATAATTTTCCTTTTGCAAATATAAAGTCTATTTTTTCTAATATCTCCTGGTTTGAGATTATTTCTCTAGCTATTTCTCCTATCATTTTTGATAACTCAGCTAAAATTCTCTCTATTTCTTCTTGTTCATCTAACTTTAATTTTCTAAGTTCATTATTCATTTCAACTATACTCATAGGTTCTATAAATAATGTGGCTCCTGAAGAAGATTGGTCATGTACTATACCAGATACAACAGATCTATACTCTGCCTTTACTGGTACAACAAATCTATCCCCTCTCATAGAAATAATACTGTCTTGTAAATACTTCTGATATGTAGCTGAAGATATTATTGAATTTAATTTAGATCTTATAGACTGATTTTTTTGAACGATTTTTCTTCTTATGTCTCTTAGTGTAGATGATGCACTGTCTGCTATTTCTAATTCACTTATTATAGCATTGTATACCGCATCTTCTATTTCTCTATGTATGTAGAGAGATGTAGCTAAAGACTGGATTATTGGGTAGTTGAAATCCTCTTCTTCTCCATCTCCAGATAAACTATTCGCAATTACTCTGGCCGCTCTTAAAGTATCTGCAACCATAAGTAAACTTCCTGGATCAAGAGATGCTCCTATCTCTGCTCTCTTTACCTTATCTAAAACATCATGTATTCCTCCAAGACTTACATGCCCTCTCTTGATTAAAATAGATTGAGCTTCTGTAGTTTCCTGTAATCTATACTTTACTTCTTCAAAATCAGAACTTGGTTCTAACTTTTCAATCTTATTAAGTCCTAAAGAAGATGATGCTTTGGTTTTTAAAATATCTATTATCTTATCAAACTCAAGAACTTTGAATGACTTATTATCCATACTATCCCCTCTTTTCAAATTTTTTTAAATTTATTAATTTAAAATTTTTATGGTTTAAATTTAATTTATTTTATAATTTCTTACGAAACGTTGAATTTACAGACATATTAAGAAAATCGTTTTTTCTTTTTTAAAAAATTTTCAGATTTTGATATAAATTTTGACGTTTTCCAATGTTTTTTTTTCTATTTTGTATTATACTGTTAGTGTAGCTATTTAATATTATACATAAACATATAAAGTTTGTATAATACAAAAGCAATTTTATTTATTATTATTTTATTCAGGAGGACTTTACAAATGTCAAATGTATTAGGACACTTAGAACCAAAAAGAGTTTTCGAAAACTTCGAAGCAATGAACCAGATACCAAGAGCTTCTTATCATGAAGAAGCAGTTAGTAACTGGTTAAAAGAATTCGGTGAAAAATTAGGATTAGAAACTATCCAGGATAAAGTTGGTAACATAATAATCAAAAAACCAGCTACTCCAGGTTATGAAAATTGCCCAGCTGTTATACTTCAGGGACACATGGACATGGTTCCAGTTAAAGGAAAAGGATCTAACCACAATTTCGATACTGACCCAATAGAAATGAGAATAGTTGACGATATGATATACGCTAACAACACTACTCTTGGTGCTGACAACGGTATAGCAGTTGCTATGTCTTTAGCTATATTAGAAGACAACACTTTAAAACACCCAGCATTAGAAGCTGTATTTACAATAAACGAAGAAAGTGGTATGGACGGTGCTTATGCTCTAGATACTTCTTTATTAAAAGGTAAATATCTTCTAAACATAGACTCTGAAGAAGAAGGATGCTTCACTATAGGATGTGCTGGTGGTAAAACTCCACTTATAACATTAGACAGAGAATTCAAAGATGCTTGCAGCTGCAAAAAAGCTTTAAAATTCGCTGTTACTGATTTACTTGGTGGACATTCAGGACAGGAAATACAGTTACAGAGAGCTAATGCAACTAAATTAGTTGTAAGAATGTTAAATATGCTTTCAGTTGAATATGATTTAGCTGACTTAACTGGTGGTACTATGCACAATGCTATACCAAACCATGCAGAAGCAGTTATATTAGTTTCTGATGTTGATGCTGCTAAAGCTGAATTAGAAGAATTATTCAACAAAATGAGAGCTGAATTCGCAGTTTCTGAACCTCACATGAACTTATTATTTGAAGATGCTTCAGTTGAAAAAGTTTATACTGATGAATTCAAAACAAAATTATTAACATTATTAACATTATTACCACACGGTGTAAATTCTTACACAGTTAACGAAGATGGTACTCTTGATACTTCTCTTCCAGAAAGTTCAACAAACATGGCTATAGTTGAAAACGCAGGAGATCAGGTTAAAGTTACTTTCTCTATAAGAAGTGCTAAAGAAACTATAAAAGAAGAATTAGCTAAGAGAGCTGAATTATTAGCTGCTGATTTAGGATGCAAATTCGAAATAATAGCAGGATACCCAGCTTGGGAAGTAATACCTCACTCTACTATAGAAAAAATATGTACAGATTCTTGGGTTAAAATAACTGGTAAAACTCCAGCTATAATAGCTATACATGCAGGACTTGAATGTGGTCTTCTTCTTGACAAAATGGAAGGTGTAGAAGCTATATCTATAGGACCAGATATGTTCGATGTTCACTCTGAAAAAGAACATTTAAGCATACCATCAACTAAAAACTGCTACGAATTCGTTCTAGATGTATTAGAATCTATGAACCAGTACTAAAATTGACGGTACATACAAATTTAAAACTGAATAAATAATAGCTTAAAAGGGATTGTCTCTTCAATTTATTGATGATACAATCTCTTTTTTATTTAACTTTTTTATATATTTTTATATGGACTTTATTTTTATAAGATTTTATATGCATTATATAT
>URRU01000021.1 GCA_900550335.1 uncultured Clostridium sp.
TGAACTATATTTTAAGCTATATATTTAAAAACTATATAGTTTATATCATAAATTTAAAATTGGATTGCAAAATATCAGATATAAATCCAACCTTCTGCAATCCAATGATTTACAAATTACTAAGCCTGAACTTTAAGTCCTGCATTTATTAATTCTTTTTTAAGAACTTCAAGATTAGCAGGGTCCATATTATCAAGTGGAAGTCTTAAATCTCCAACTTCAAATCCAAGTAAATTCATAGCAGTTTTAACTGGTATAGGATTTACTTCTATGAATAATGCAGCGATTAGAGCGTCTAAATCTAACTGTATTTTTCTTGAACCTTCAACATCTCCGTTAAGATATTTTTCAACTAAATCGTGAGTTTCTCTAGGGCATACGTTAGCAAGAACAGATATAACCCCATGTCCTCCTAATGATAATAGAGGAACTATTGAATCGTCGTTTCCAGAGTATATAGCGAAATCTTCTGGAACTAAGCTTGCTATTTCAGCAACCTGTCCTAAATCTCCACTAGCTTCTTTAACAGCAACTATATTAGGAACCTGAGCAAGTTCAGCTATTAAAGCTGGAGATATGTTCATACAAGTTCTTCCAGGAACGTTGTATAAGATTATTGGTATATTAACGCTTTCTGCTATTGTTACGAAATGTTTTTTAAGACCAGATTTATTAGCTTTGTTGTAGTATGGAGTTATTATTAATAATCCGTCAACACCAAGAGCTTCAGCTTTCTGGCTTAATTCAACAGAATGCATAGTATTGTTTGATCCTGTTCCAGCTATAACTGGTATTCTTCCGTTTACTTTTTTAACTGTAAATTCTAAAACAGAAAGTATTTCTTCGTCTGACATTGTAGTTGCTTCACCAGTAGTACCGCAAGAAACTATAGCGTCAGTTTTGTTTTCTATATGATATTCGATAAGTTCAGCTAATTTATCGAAGTTTACCTTATTATCTTTTGTGAATGGTGTTACAAGAGCAACTGCAGAACCTTTAAATAACATTTGAGATCGACCCCTTTTCTTAAAAAATATAATTATTTAATAGTATTGTAATATTTTACAATATTATGTTAAACATTTTCAAAATATAGTTTAATTTATAAATTAATTTTAAACTAATTCCATTTCTATAGCTTTTTCAGCTATCTGAACTGCATTAGTAGCAGCACCTTTTCTTATGTTGTCAGCTACAACCCATAGGTTAACACCGCTATCAACACTGAAGTCTCTTCTTATTCTACCAACGAATACTTCATCTCTATCAGAGAATTCAGCTGCAGTAGGGTATAGGTTTTCTGCTGGGTTATCAACAACAACAACATTTTCCATAGCAGCTAAAGTAGCTACAAGTTCGTCTAAATCGAAATCTTTTTCGAATTCAAGGTTTATAGACTCACTGTGTCCGTTTTTAACTGGTACTCTTACAGTAGTAGCAGTTATTCTTATAGAATCATCGCAAAGGATTTTTCTAGTTTCGTTGACCATTTTCATTTCTTCTTTAGTGTATCCATTGTCTAAGAATGAATCTATGTGAGGAAGGCAGTTGAAAGCTATTGGATGTGGGTAGAATCCTGTTGGATTTCCTTTTGATCCTTCTTCTAAATCTTCAACGCCTTTAACACCAGAACCAGAAACAGCCTGATATGTAGAATATACTATTCTTTTTATAGTGTATTTATCATGTAATGCTTTTAATGGTAACATAGCCTGAATTGTAGAACAGTTAGGGTTAGCTATTATTCCTTTTTTGTGTTCTTTTATTGCTTCTGGATTTACTTCAGGAACAACTAGTGGAACTTCTGGGTCCATTCTCCAGAAACTAGAGTTGTCTACAACTAGAGCGCCATTTGCTGCAGCTATTGGAGCGAATTTTCCACTTGTAGAACCTCCAGCTGAGAATAAAGCGATATCTATGTTTCTTCCAGTAAATGAATCTTCAGTTAATTCTTCAACAGTGTATTCTTTTCCAGCGAAAGTTACTTTTTTACCTGCTGATTTTGAAGAAGAGAAAAGATATAAATCATTTATTGGGAATTCTCTTTCTTCTAAAACTTTTAGGAATGTTCTTCCTACCATACCAGTAGCACCAACTACTGCTAAATTTACTTTTTTCATTAAAAATCACCTCATAAACATTATACATTATTTTTAATATTCTATCTGCAAATTTAAACTTTTAAAGCTAAATAATTAGGTCTACGTTAATTTTTATGTATAAATTACTTGAAAAAGTTAAATAACGGTCTTATTTATGAAAGTTAAATAACAGTCAAAAAAGTTCTATATACACAAAAGACGCACAAAGGAATACCTTGTACGTCTATAAATTCTTATAGCAAAGTAAACCTTGTAGCTCAACACTAAACAAGTGACAGTGCAGTATATATTCTATACTACCCCAGAAAAAATCTGTGCCCAGATAATTTCTTCGGCCATTTTCCCTTTTATACAAGATAAGTTTGCCAACTAGCCCGTATTACTAATGAAAACAGCGCCTCTACGCAGGTTATAGATATTAAATTAAACTCTTAAAGCAATAATAATACATTCTAGTAAAAATTGCAACACCAATTTGCACAACAAATAAGAATATTAAGAAAAATTCGATTTAAAAAACTTCATGGCAATGTCAAATTTTTTAAAAGAAACCGATATTTTTTGCAAAAAATTAGGTATAATAAAGAAAGATAGAAAACATAAAAATAATTATTTAATACGGAGGAATAATATGGATACTTTAAAAGAGTTATATAAAATCGGGAACGGACCATCAAGTTCACATACAATGGGTCCACAGAGAGCGGCAGAAAGATTTAAAAACGAAAATCCAGATGCAGATAGCTTTAGAGCTACACTTTATGGAAGTTTAGCAGCTACTGGCGCTGGTCATTTAACTGACTACATAATAATAAAAACAATAGCTCCTAAAAAAGTTGAGATAGTATGGAGAGAAGATATAATAAAAGACTTCCATCCAAATGGGATGTTACTTGAAGCTCTTGATAAAGACGGAAACACTACTGCACAGTGGGAAGTATTCTCAGTAGGTGGTGGGTCTCTTGCTGAAGAAGGAAAGAGAAATACTTCTGCAGTTAAAGAAACATATCCTCTAAGTACTATGGACGAGATAGTAAAATGGTGTAAAGACAATAACAAAACATTAGTTGATTTTGCATTAGAAAATGAAGATAGTGACATAATGGATCACATAAATACAATAAGAGAAGCTATGAAAAAATCAATAGATGAAGGATTAGCTACTAATGAAGTAATACCAGGAAAATTACACTTAAAGAGAAGAGCAGGAGTATTCTATGAAAACTTCAAAAAAACTAACGACTTCTCTACATTAGTTTACGCTTATGCACTAGCAGCTTCTGAACAGAATGCTTCTGGGAATATAATAGTAACTGCACCAACTTGTGGTTCTGCAGGTGTTCTACCAGGTATATTCTTTGCTATGAAAGATTACATGAATTTAACTGATGAACAGGTAAATGAAGCTATAATAGTAGCTGGTATAATAGGAAATATAATAAAAACTAATGCGTCTATTTCAGGTGCAGAAGTTGGATGTCAGGGTGAAGTAGGTGCTGCATGTTCAATGGCAGCTGGAGCAGTTGCTTATCTTCAGGGTGGTTCTATAGACCATATAGAATACGCAGCTGAGATAGCTCTTGAACATCACTTAGGTATGACTTGCGACCCAGTTTACGGATATGTTCAGATACCTTGTATAGAAAGAAATGCTATGGCAGCACAGAGAGCTTTTGATGCGGCTAAGTATGCTATGATAACAAATGGGGAACATTCTGTTTCATTAGATCAGGTTGTTGAAACAATGAAAGAAACTGGACTTGACATGCATGATAAATATAAAGAGACAGCTAAAGGAGGATTAGCTAAACACTTCTTCTCTTGCTAATTGGTATATCTTGGGACTGTTGCAATTTTGCAATGGTCTCTTTTTTTATACTCGGATTTTATAAATAATCTCCTCTCCAGGCAATCAAGTTGCATTGTCGAGTTCGATTTATTTATAAAATTCGAGCAAAAAGAGAACCATTTAGCAAAAGTTGCAACAGTTCACGATTATACAATTAATTAAGAGAAGAAGTGTTTTTGACGCTCGGTGACAAAGGGGATATAGGTTTAGTGGTAGAGGTTAGGGAAAAGTTTGTGTTTGAGAAATTTATTTTTATGTGAAAGTAAGATTTATATTTTAGATAGAGTGTGTAAGTTTTATTTTTTGAAAAAATTCTGAAATCTTTTTGTTTTTTTCTTGTATTTGTTTTTGTTTAATGTATACTATAAATAAATTGTTTTTTAGTTATGTTTTAGGTATACAAAATTTTTATGTATAAGGTTTTTGATTGATTAAAATTTTATTGATTATAAATTGATTAGTTAAAAACTAATTGATTAAAAATTTTTTTATGAAAATTATGATTATGCAAAATGTATTTTTTAGATAGAGGGGTGAGATTTTTGAGAGATTTTTCGTTTTTAGAGGGTGTTATGAAGCATCATAGAGAGGTTTTGCACGAGGTTGCAGAGCTTGGTAGAGAGGAATTTAAGACTTCTGAATATATTAGAGGGTATTTAGATAAATTGGGTGTTGGATACGATGAGTGGCTTGGAACAGGTACTGCTGGGATTATTTATGGAAAGGATGCTAAGAGAACTATAGCTTTTAGAGCAGATATCGACGGACTTATGACTGAGTGCGGTGTGCAGCATCTTTGTGGGCACGATGGACATACTTCAATTCTTTTAGGGCTTATTGAATATGTTAATGCTAATAGGGATAAGTTAAATGATAATTTTGTGTTTATATTCCAGCCTGCTGAGGAAGGGCCTGGAGGTGGAGAGGCTCTTGTAAATGAAGGGATTTTGAAACATTATGGTGTAGACCAGATTTACGGACTTCATATTTATCCTGAGATTCAAGAGGGAAAAGTCGGTATTAGGGAAGGATATTTTCTTTCTCAGATAGGTGATTTTGAGATAGATATTCATGGAAAGAGTAGTCATGGTGGTTCTGCTCCAGAGGCTGGTATAGATGCAATTGCGATTTATGCATCTTTGGTTAGTAGTATGCAGACGATTGTTTCGAGAAATGTTAGTCCAACAGACAATGCAGTTGTTAGTATAGGCAAGGTTGAAGGTGGTTCAAGAAGAAATATTATCGCCGAACACGTTCACCTTGAGGGGACAATTAGATGCTTTAAACCTGAGGTGTATTCAAAGATTAAGAATAGATTCTATGAAATTGCGGACGGATTTTCAAAGGCATTTAATTGCGAGATTAAGGTAACTATTAGAGATGATTATCATCCTGTAAACAACGATTCGGAGCTTTGTCAGGAGTTTGTTGAGGCTGTTGGTGAGGATAAGGTTGAAATTTTAGATCCTTTGATGATTGCAGATGATTTTTCATATTATCGGGAAGAAGTGCCAGGAATTTTCTTTATGTTGGGTGCGAGAAACGAGGAAAAAGGATTTGTAAATGGGCTTCATAATTTGAGATTTAACTTTGATGAAAAGATTTGCGTAAATGCTTTAGATGCATATGTTTCAATGCTAGAGTATAAAGGATCGTTGGAGAAATAGATTAAAAAAAGATTTTGTAAAGATGTTTGGTGGTGATATTATGGAAGAGAAAAATTGCGTATGTAATAAAGAATGTTTAGATAAAGTAATGTATTTAAAGGACAGTGTGTACGATTATAGAAAGAATTTACACTGTATTGCTGAGGAAGGAAGAGTTGAGTTTAAGACTTATGATTATATAAAATCTGTTTTAGACGAACTTGGTTTAGAGAGTAAGAAATGGTTAGAAACTGGGCTTGCAGGAATTATAAAGGGGAAGGATGCACAGAAAACAGTAGCTTTTCGTGCCGACATAGATGGACTTATGTCTAAAGACGGAACTGTGAAGCACCTTTGTGGACATGATGGGCATATGTCGATACTTTTAGGGCTTATCAAGTATGTAAACGACAATAAGGATAAGTTAAAGGACAATTTTGTGTTCATATTCCAGCCTGCAGAGGAAGGGCCTGGTGGATCTGAAGATATGGTGAAGGATGGAATTATAGACTATTACGGAATTGATGAGATATACGGACTTCATGTAAATCCGCTGCTTGATGAGGGTGTGATAGGAATTAAAAAAGGGCCTATGATGGCTGGGACAATAGATTTTGAGATAAATATCGTGTCTAAGAGTGCACATGGTGCAATGCCTCAAAATGGTATCGACGGAATTGTGATTTCTGCTGAGGTAATAAATTCTCTTCAGACAATTGTGTCGAGAAATGTTAGTCCAATAGACAGTGCAGTTATCACAGTTGGTAAGATAAGAGGGGGAGCTAGAAGAAATATCGTCGCTGAAAATGTGTCTTTAGAAGGTACTGTTAGATATGCAAAGGACGAGGTTTACGCAAATGTGCTTGATAGGATGAAGAAGATTTGCGAATTTACTGCAGCTAAGTATGATTGTAAGATTGAGATGAGTGTTTGCAATGAGTGTCGGGCTGTGATAAATGACGATAATTTATATCAAGAGTTTAAAGATGCTTTTAAAGGAGATAATGTTGTGGAGCTTGATTTCCGGATGGGTGCAGAGGATTTTGCATTCTTCCAAAGAGCGGTGCCAGGATTTTTCTTTAATGTAGGTACGAGAAATGAGGAAAAAGGATTCACTGCGGGACTTCACAATGAGCAGTTTGACTTCGATGAAAAAATAATTTTAAATGGGGTTGAAGTGTATAGAAAATTAATGGAATATAAAAATATGATAGAAAAATAGATGGCTGTTGTAAGGATTTTGATGAGTCAAGACTTAACACAATTGCTCGCTCTCCAGGGCTTCAGCGCCACGCACTTTTATGTAACACATTTATAGGTTCGTGGTGCTTGCAGTATTGTCGATGCGAGCTTCTTGTGTTTAAGTCTTAGATTGACTCATACAAAATCCTTAATAATAGCCATTTATTTTTTTATATATAATTTATATGAGAGGAGTTGTGTGACGATTGTAGTGTTATCGTGTTTTTTGGCTATTACCCTCTTTTTTTATGAAGTAAATTATTTTTATAGTCCATTAATTTTGTATAAGTGAATGTGGAGTATGTGGCGCTTATAGTATTTTTTATGATATAATATACTTTATGCTATAATGGTTAGAAATATTGAGTTTGAGGTATATACTATGTATGAGTGTGGATATTTGTTGTGCAAGTGTTTATATTTCAAGTTTTGATATTTTGACCGATATGGTTTTGAGATGTTTTAGTCTTAGAAAAATATTTTTATGTTGGGAGATTTGAGATGGATCAGTATAGAGATTTTGCATTTATATACGACGAGCTTATGGACGATGTCGATTATAATAGATGGGTTGAATATATAGAAGAGATTATCAAGAGTGAAGGTGCTGAGGTGCAGAATATTCTTGAGTTAGCTTGTGGTACAGGGAATTTGACTATACCACTAACTAAGAAAGGATACGATATAGCTGGGATAGATATTTCTGCGGAAATGCTTGAGGTTGCTATGGAAAAGGCGGAAGATGAAGGTGTGCAGCTTGTTCTTTTACAGCAGGATATTGCTGAGCTTGATTTTGACGTGCCAAACCTTGATTGCATACTTTGTGCTTGTGACGGATTCAATTATTTAACTTATGATGACGATTTAGAGTATGTATTTTCAAAGGCTCACGAGCTTTTAAAAGAGGACGGGATATTTATATTTGACATTAGTTCATACTATAAATTGTCTAAGGTGCTTGGAAATAATACTTTTGCTGAGAAGAGAGAAGATGTCGTGTATATGTGGCAGAACTATTTCGATCCAGAAGAGGATTTAGTCGAAATGGAACTTACATTCTTCGTGAAAAACGAGGACGGTACTTTTGACAGATTTGATG
Source organism: uncultured Clostridium sp. (assembly GCA_900550335.1). Lineage (GTDB taxonomy): Bacteria > Bacillota > Clostridia > Peptostreptococcales > Peptostreptococcaceae > Peptacetobacter. The sequence continues at coordinate 7,939 of URRU01000021.1, forward strand.
AAGTTCACCAGCAGAGAGCTTACGAAACAGAAGATATTTTAGAAAAATTAGCAGATGCAGGATTTAGAGATATCAAGGCTTATGGAGATTTTGCATTTGAAAAACCTAAGAAAGATTCAGAGAGAGTATTCTTTGTAGGTAGAAAATAATTGGTAAGCGAAAATAAGATTTAGAATAAAAATAATTTTAGAAGAATAATTTTAGAAATTTGTATATATGAAAGGAAGAATTTTAATGAAAGATTATGTAATAAGAGCTACTTCTAAGAATGGGGAAGTTAGAGCATTTGTTGCAACGACAAGAAATTTAGTTGAAGAAGCGAGAAAATCTCATGGAACTACAAAGGTTGCAACTGCAGCACTTGGAAGAACTTTAACAGCTACATCAATGATGGGGCTTATGATGAAAAATAAAGGCGACGAGTTAACATCTATAATAAAAGGTGATGGGCCAATAGGAACAATACTTGCAACTTCTGATGCACAGGGATTTGTTAGAGGATATGTTGCAAACCCGGATGTTCAGGTTGAAAACTATCCAAACGGAAAATTAAACGTAGCAGGGGCAGTAGGTACAGAAGGTACTTTAAAAGTAATAAAAGATTTAGGACTTAGAGAGCCAGTGAATGGATTATGTCCGATAGTTTCTGGAGAAATAGCAGCAGATTTTACATACTATTTTACAGTTTCTGAACAGACTCCATCAGCTGTTTCACTAGGTGTTTACACAACTCACTATGAAGTTGAACATGCTGGAGGATTTATCGTGCAGCTTATGCCAGATGCGACAGAAGCTACAATTTGCCAGCTTGAAGAAAATGTAGGGAAGATAAAATCTATCACAGAGATGTACAGAGAAGGACTAACTCCTGAGGATGTGCTTAATTTAGTGCTTGAAGGTTTAGATCCTGTGATTCTTGACAAGGTAGAGGTAGGATTTAGATGTGTTTGCTCTAAGGATAGAGTTAAGAAGGCATTTATCGCTATGGGTAAAAAGGCGCTTGCTGAGATTATCGAGGAAGACCACCAGGCAGAAGTTACTTGCCAGTTCTGTAATAAGAAGTATCATTATGATGAAGATGAGTTAATGGAAATTTTAAAAGAGATGTAATGTAGGGAAAGGGGAGCAATATCATATTCACTCCAGGCTTCGACGCTTTCTTTGTTTTGTTCGAACTTTGTTCGAATAACAAAGTTGAAAGCGTCTGTAGATTGTTGTTGAATATGATATTGCTCCCCTTTTTGTTTGTAATCTGTTTTAAAATTTTAGAGAAGAGTTATTTTGTAGTAAGTTTTGTTATAAGGTATGTAGACTTTATTGTATATAATTTGAATGTTTTTTTATTTTGTAAATATATTTTAAATTTTTGTTGGATTTGCTATAATATGGGTATAAATAATTTATCATCTAAAGGAGTTGACAGTTATGCTATTTGTTTTGGAAAATCTTGAGACAGACAGACAGACAGACAGACAGACAGACAGACAGACAGCTGTAAGTCTGCTACTTTTGATGCGAAAAATTATATAAGTTTGATTATAAGCACAGATGAAATTCACTTTTTAGGGGTGTAGTTTTTTCTGTGCTTTTTTTATATAATCTTTTAGTTTCTATATAAGTTTTAGTAAATTAAAAAATGATTTTGGGGAGGGATTAGTTATGAATAAGAAAAAATCAAAAGCGTTGGCATTTTTACTAGTAGCATCTTTGATAATTCCGTCTGTTGATGGAGTTGTAAGTGCGGCTGAATTAAGTAAGGATAATGTGAAGCCAGTAAGTAAAATAGAAAGTTCTCAAGAGGTTGCACCTGAACAAAATAATACTAATCAAGATAGTATAGGTGAGAATTTAGATACGCAAAATCCAATAACTCAAAATGTAGCTAAGATAGGAAGTACACAGTACACTTCTTTAAAGGAAGCTATAGAAAAAGCAAAAGATGGAGAAGTAATAGAGCTATTAGCGGATGTAACAGAGGATATAACTGTAAATAAAAATATTACAATAGATGGTAAAAATAAATATAAAGTAAGTGGATATACTATTTTTAAAAAAGGTGAATTAAAAAATTTAATTTTAAAAGCAAGAAAAGAAAAAAATGGAATTTTATTAATAGGAAGTGAAAGTAAAAATGAAATATCAATGAATAGTGTTACAATAGTTTACTCAATAGATAAAAGATACTATGAAACTAGTATGGTATGTGGAAATGAATCAAATATAAGAATAGAAAATTGTACTTTTACAAATTATACTAACAATGGCGAGAATGTAAATATGGTTAGTGAATGGTCATATGGATTATCACTTGCTCCGGAAAGAGATAAGCAAGGTAAATTAATAAAATATAATAAGGGGAATTTAGATATAATAAACAATACATTTGATGGTGCATTTAGAACTATGGTACCAAGTATAAATGGAAATGTTACTATAAAAGGAAATACATTTAAAAATAGTGTTGTAACTGTAGCTGGAGGACCAACGGGTGGAGCGGGTCCACAAGCAACATGTATAACAACAGATGATGAAACAAAAAATAATTTTGTTATACAAAACAATATATTTGATAATGCAGGTGCATTTCTTTTCCAAGATACAGCAGATGTAAGAGGTAATACATTTAAGTTTGATAGATTTTCTGCGCATTATATACAAAGAAGAAGACATGTAGAGAATAAAGAAATAGATTTAACTAATAATATATTTGAAATGGGTAAAAATAAATTAAATGTAATGGATTCTGCTTTAACTCCAGTTATATTGCCAACAAATGTGAATGCAATAGCCTTTTGGACATGGAATTCATCTGAAGGAAAAGAAGATAAAACTCAAAGTAATCTTTTTAATTATGTATATAAATTTAATGAAGATGGAAGTAGAATATTTTATCCTAGTTCAGAAAAAGCATTAAAAGAATTTGTGAATCCTACTGATGCTTATGATACAAGTGTAAGAAATAATGAAAAAATAGTTATATCAGAAAATATAACAATAGGAAAAACATCATTAGATATACTAAAAGATAAAAATATAACTATAGAAGTTCCAAAAGGAAAAACACTTACATTAGATTCAAAAGATGCTATGAACATAACAGGAACATTGAACATTGTAGGAAATGGGAAAGTGATAATAAATACAGGTGCAGGGCTTAATGTTGGAGATACAGGAAAATTAAACGTAGAAACTAATGTTGAAAACAATGGGGAAATAAAAAATGATGGTCAAATAATTATAGATACAAATAATGGGGATATAACTGGAAATAAGCCTATAGGAAGTGGAAAGATTGAATATGAATATACTCCATCAAAACCGATACATCCAACATACGACCACACTAGAATAATAGGATCAGACAGATACGAAACAGCAGGAAAAATCGCCGACAAACTTGGCTCATATGATACTGCTGTATTAGTAAATGCAACATCTACAATGTCTGACGGACTATCTGCTGCAGGACTTGCGGGAAAAGAAGATGCGGCAATACTTCTAGTGAAAAAAGATTCAATACCTAAATCAACTATGGATAGACTATCTAAAGTTAAAAAAGTTTACATAATAGGTGGAGAAAATGCAATAAGCCAGAAAGTTGTAAATCAGTTAAAGAAAAATAACGTAAAAGTAAATGTTGAAAGACTTGGTGGAAAAACTAGAGTTGAAACATCAGAACTTGTAGCTAAAGAAATCGGAAACTACAAAAAAGCATTCGTAGTTAATGGATTCAAAGGTGAAGCCGATGCGATGTCAGCATCATCAGTTGCAGCTAGAGAAGAAGCTCCAATACTACTAACTAACGGAAAATCTTCAAAAGAAGATAGAAAATCTGGCGTATCATACTATGTAGTTGGTGGAAAATCTGTTATGAATGATTCAATAGTTAAAAAATACAAAGCTGAAAGAATTTCAGGAGATGACAGATACGAAACTAACAGAGAAATGATAAACGAATTCTACGGAGCATCAGAAACATTATACTTCGCTAACGGAGAAACTTTAGTTGATGCATTAACAGCTTCAACAATAGCTAAAGACGATGGACTTGTATTAGTTGGAAGAAAATCAGATAACAAGATATTAAACAAGAAAAATACAATACAGGTTGGTGGAATGAAGTTCGATGTTGACTTTGAAAAATAGAAATTAAAGGAAAAAAATTAAAGGAAACTAATAGAAAAAATTAAATAAAATAGGAACTAAAAAACTAAATAACTAACTAAATAGCTAAATAAAAAATAAATCCCTCATCTAAATTTGATGGGGGATTTTTATGTATACATTCAAATAAAATATTCTAATTAAGTAGTATAAATACATATTTTACAAATTATTATGGAACAAGAATAAGCTCACAAGTACATTCTTGGAATTTTTCTTGCATTTTTTCATTTACTGTTGCAATTGCACTTGATAAGTTATCAACTTCTAAACTAGCAGCTTCAATACGGAAATAAACCGCGATCCATAAGTGACGTCCTGTTTTTGTAATATCAAAAAATACAGGGTGGAAGTTGTGCTCATCTAAAATAGGGTTGCAAATTGCTTTCACCTCATCCATGTAAACCTTGTTTGGCGAAAATAAAAAGACATCCTTAACAGCTCTCCACAGCACTTTTATACTCTCAGGTAGCATAAATACCATAACAACTACAGCTACAATCTGGTCAAAGTATGGAGATATGAACCCAAGTGGCGTTTTTTTAAGGTATAAAGACACTAAAAAAGCAAGTGCCATACCCATACTGTACACTATATCCAGCTTCCAACCGAGTAACTCTGCCTCAATTGTAGGTGAGGATAGGTTGCGATTTAGTCTTTTCATAATAAGGAAAATTACAATACTCGCTACCCCTAGACAACATTGGAATATTGAAACCTGTGCATTGTTTACAATATTTCCGCCTGATAAAGCAGAATCTAGTACTTCTGCAGATACCCCCATAGTTACAGATAGCATCATAACGCTTTTGATTATGACAAATATCGACTCTACCTGAAAATACCCGTATGGATGCTTTTCAGATACAGGTTTATGGAATAATGGGGTTAAAAATAGGAGCAATGCGATAAACACAAGCTCTGATGCGTCGTATACTGCATCTGTAAGTGCTGATTGAGAGTGGCTGTAAATAGCAAAAATAAACTCTACAATAGCAAATAAAAGTCCAGATAAAAAGGACAACATTAAAATCTGTTTTTCTTTTCTTTCAGTTATCATTGTACACCTCTTTGAATTATATTACTTCATTTCATCAAAAATTCTACACAATCAAACTATCATCTCATTTCTAAAAGGTATGGCAAGTATTATACTAAAAGAAAAGCCAGTTGTATAGCATAAATATATTTTATAAATAAAAAAATCCCTTATCTAATTAGAAGGGGATTTTTATTTACATTATTTTCTTTTATGAATATATTTACCGAAAATACTATTTAATTTAGGATTATTTTTTATATAGCATCTCTTAAAAGCAGCGTATTCAGAAGTATCCGCTAGTTCATCGATTACTTTTCTTTCTAAAATTTCATAATTTTCATCTGTTGAATTCAAAAAATCTATTATAGTTCTTTTGAATTCATTTAATTGACTTGATAAATTATCTCTCATATTTTTAGAATCAAGTTTTTTTAAAGGAGTTTCTCCATTAAAACATAAATCAAGCAATTTAACAGTATTATTTACGCGAATATCGTCTTTTAAAGATTTTATCTTTACTGTAGCTTTTGGAAATGCCTCTAACTCACAAGATATGCAGTCTTCAACATCCTCATCCATACAGTTAAGTATATTATCGAATCTGTCACCTTTTGTATTATTACAGTGTTTACAAGATAAAAATAAATTATCCCAATCAAACTTTAAATCTAAGTTCCCTTTATGAGATTTTAAGTGCTCTATCTCAAATGAGTTAGACTTTGTACCACATAAATAGCATTTATTTTTAAAGTCATGTTCTAATAATTCTACAACATCTTCTTGGTTATAAGTTCCTGATTTTTTATTCTTTTCCTTTTCTAAAGAAGCTGGTGCTGGATAAGTTCTTTTTAAATTTATCATTTTACATTAATTTCCTATGAAGTTCTAAATCCATAAATTCAGCATATAGTTCAGGAGCTTCTTCTTCAGAAACTTCTGATAGATATTTTCTTAAGTATTCCATTTCAGCATCTTCTTCTTTTGTAGTATTGTTTTTAAAGATTAATTTTTTGTATCTATTTAATTTATCTTTTATCGATTGAGAGTATTGATCTATATTGAAATACTCTTCAACGATACCTTCATAAGAGTATGCTGTTAAGTCCTTTACATTAGTCTTGTTTTCTAAATCGTATATAACAGCATTTTCTATTGAATTCAATATAAATGGAGAATGAGTAGTCACTATAAACTGAACATTAGGGAATAGTTTAGTTAAAAAAGGAAGTATCTTCTTTTGTAGTGAAATATGTAAATGTGCCTCTACTTCATCTATCAAAACTATACCCTCTAAATCATAAGCTCTGCTAGCTTTATTTTCCATTCTCATTATTAAATCCATTATAATATCTAAAATAGCAGAATATCCATCTGATAATTCATTGAAACCATATGGAATTTTACCTTCTTCATTTATTGTGAAGTTATAATTTTTATAGTCAAATTTTAAAGATAAATTAGGATTATCCATGATATCTCTTAAGGCATTTTCGAATTTTTTAAACCAAAGTTCTATTTTATTAGATTCATCAAAATCACCTTCGTTTTTAGCAAATGATTGCTGCGTTTTTAAATCTACTAAATACTTTAGAAAGTTAGCTGAAGGTTTTGCATCTATAGGATATTTTTCGTTTAGTGTAACTTTTTCTACTCCAGTGGGTATGGTTACGTTTGAATTTCTCTTGGCATCAAAATAAGAGAATATAATCTCTCCGTTTCGATATGCATTTTGGATAAGCTCTACCATAGAAATATCAAGATCAATCCAATTACCATAGCTTTCAATCCAAGATTTACTAAGATTAATAGAGTTTTTTATTTGATTTATTTTAATTTTTTTATCTTCTGGAGCTAATATATGATTATATTCTATTTGTTTTAATTCATTTTGAAGACTAGATAATTTTTTAGAAGCATCTTTTCTATATTCTAAAGGTGTATCTGTACTTTCGAAAAATCTTAGATAAGATTTTATTGCTTCTAATAGAGTAGTCTTACCGCTACCATTTCGACCTGTTATAATTAAGTTTTTCTTTTCGTTATTATCTATATTTATTGATATATCTTTAAGATGTCTTAGCTCTTTAATATATATCGATTTTATGTATATATTATTCATAATCTCACCTCATTTAAATTATACCAATAAGTAATTTTATTTTATACATATTTTATAAATATTTCACCATGAAATGCACATCAGTATATGTACCATCAGCGTACTTCATATTATTTGGCAAAGTTGCCACCTTTTCAAATCCCATCTTCTTATAAAGAGAAATAGCATTCCTATTATTTGCAGCAACCTCAAGCTCAACCTGCTCAATCCCAACTTCTTTAGCTTTTGAGCAAACTTCTTCAATCATAATTTTTCCAATACCAAGTCCTGTATATTCAAGATACAGAACAATCCCAAGACTTGTCCTATGCTTAAGTCTTCTAGCGTGATTACCCATAAGTGAGCAATTTCCAACGTGTTTTCCGTCAAGCATGCCTATCATAAGTAAATCTGAGTCTGAATTATTATTTTCTCTAATATATTTTTTTTCGTCTTCAATTGTAAAAGTTATCTCATCTGGCTCTTGAATTAAAAAAGGAGTTTCTGCATAGACTTGCTTTAAATATTTCAAAAGCATCTCTGCATCATCTTCCTCTGCATTTTTAAGAATTAACTTACTCCCATTTAAATCAAATTCTTTTGTTTCAATTCTCATCGAAACACCTCCACTAAAAAATTAAATAAATAGAATTATATCACAAAAG